>JACRMO010000124.1 GCA_016214925.1 Gammaproteobacteria bacterium | reverse complement strand
GGCCGCGCTGGGGCTGGCGACATGCGGGCGTGCAGCGCATCCTCAAGCTCATGGGGCCTGCAGTGCTCGGTTCGTGCGTGGCGCAGATCAATCTGTTGCTGGATACCATCATCGCCTCCTTTCTGGTCACCGGCAGCGTGAGTTGGCTGTATTACTCCGACCGCATGGTGGAGTTTCCGCTGGGCGTGTTCGGTATCGCGCTGTCGACGGCGATTCTGCCGAGTCTGTCGCGTACCCATGCGGAGGCCGACCCGGAAAAATTCCAGCTGCTCCTCGATCGCGCCTTGCGTTGGGTGGTGTTATTGGGGGTGCCGGCCGCGTTGGGTCTGCTGTTGCTGTCCGGCCCCATCATGGTTTCGCTGTTCCAGTACCGGCAGTTCACGGCCCACGATGCGCAAATGGCCGCGCTCAGTCTGATGGCCATGTCACTGGGTTTGCCCGCTTTCATCCTCATCAAGGTGCTCGCGCCCGCTTTTTATGCCCGCCAGGACACCCGCACGCCGGTACGTATCGCCATCATCGCCATGGTTTCCAATATGGGGCTGAATCTCCTCTATGTGCTACCCATGTTGTATCTGAAGATCGAGGGGCCGCACGCGGGCTTGGCATTGGCGACCACAACCTCCGCCTGGCTCAATGCCTATCTGCTGTACCGCAGTTTGCGCCGTGAGGGGGTATACACGCCGCGGCCGGGCTGGCGGCCGGTTCTGCTGCGCGTAACGTTGGCAAGCCTCTTGATGAGCGGCTTATTGTGGTTTGGCGTGAACGATCCCGCCCTGTGGGTGGCGCGCAGCGCGAGCGACCGCGTGTTGCATCTGGGGCTGTGGATCGCGGTGGCCGGTGTTAGCTATCTGGGCGTTTTGCAACTGTTCGGACAGAATCTCCACCAGCTCGGCCGGCGTCCAGACACGGCCGACCAGGAAGAATGACAAGCCCTCACGGTGCTTTATAATCGCGCCTTTGGCGACAAGGCATCTGTAGCGGCATGCATCTCATCCGTGGACTGCACAACCTGACCCCGGCCCTGCGCGGCTGCGCGGCCACCATCGGCAATTTCGACGGGGTGCATCTGGGGCATCAGGCGGTGCTCGGTCAGCTCGCGGAACGGGCCGCCGAGCTGCATCTGCCGACCACGGCGATTATTTTCGAGCCGCAGCCGCAGGAATATTTCAGCCCGGAACAGGCACCGCCACGGCTGACGCGCTTGCGCGAAAAATTGGTTGCCTTACGGCGCTTCTCGATCGACCGCGTATTGTGTTTGAGCTTCAATCGTGCGCTGGCGGAACTCAGCGCCGAGCAGTTCGTGCAGCGTGTGCTGGTGGATGGCCTGGGCGTGCGCTATCTGGTGGTCGGCGACGATTTTCGCTTCGGTAGGGACCGCACCGGGAATTTCGATTTTCTGGCGCGTGCGGGTGAGCGCGCGGCCAAGAGTGATAAATTTCAGGTCGCGCATATGCACAGCTTCGAATTGAATGGCGCGCGCGTGAGCAGCACGCGCATCCGCGCGGCGTTACGCGAGGGCGATATGCACGCGGCCGAACAGATGCTGGGCCGTGGATACCGCATGCTCGGACGCATCGCCCACGGCGACAAACGCGGCCGCACCATCGGCTTTCCGACCGCGAATCTGTTTCTGCATCGGCACAGCACGCCGGTGCAGGGCGTGTTCGCCGTGGAGATGTACGGTTTGGATGAGGAGCCGCATTACGGCGTCGCCAATGTTGGCACGCGCCCGACCGTGGACGGCACGCGCAGCCTCTTGGAAGTGCATCTGTTCGATTTCGCCGGTGACATCTACGGTCGCCAGGTCGCCGTCGAATTCGTGCACAAGATCCGCGACGAGAAACGCTTTGCCTCGTTCGCCGAATTGAAAACACAGATCGAGCAGGACGCGCAACAGGCGCGCGATTTCTTCGCGCAGCGCGATCATCGTATTGAGAGTTAACTGTATTGAATGCTAACCGGGAACTGACGTGGCCGACTACAAAGACACACTGAACCTGCCGAATACGGATTTCCCCATGAAGGGCAATCTGGCGAACCGCGAGCCCGAAATGCTCAAGCATTGGGATAGCATCGGCCTGTATCGACTCATGCGCGAGGCCGGCGCGGGGCGTCCGCGTTTCGTGTTGCACGACGGTCCACCGTATGCCAACGGCGAGATCCATATCGGTCACGCGGTCAACAAGATCCTCAAGGACATCATCGTCAAGAGTAAAACGATCTCGGGTTTCGATGCGCCGTATGTGCCCGGTTGGGACTGTCACGGTTTGCCGATCGAATTGGATTTCATTCGTCTCGGCGTGAGCGGCGATTGGGAACATCCGTATCTCACCATGGATTTCAAGTTCGAGGCGGACATCATCCGCGCGCTCGGCAAGATCGCCGCCAACGGTCATCTCACCAAGGGCTTCAAGCCGGTGCATTGGTGTACCGATTGCGGTTCGGCCTTGGCCGAGGCGGAGGTGGAATACGAGGACAAGACCTCGCCGGCCATCGACGTGCGCTTTGCGGTGCTCGATGACGCGGCATTGCTGGCGCGTTGCCACGTCGCGGAAGGTGGCGAAGGCAAAGGCCCGCTGTCGATTGTGATCTGGACTACCACGCCGTGGACGCTGCCGGCCAACCGTGCCGTCGCACTGCATCCCGAACTCGATTACGTCGTGGTACAGATCGAAGGCGCGCAAGGTGTCGAACGCTTGTTGCTTGCCGATGCCCTGTACAAACAGGCGCTGGAACGGTACGGCATTGACGAATACCACGTCCTCGCCAACTGCAAGGGCGCCGCTCTGGAAGGCCTCAAGCTTCAACATCCCTTCTATGCGCGCGAAGTACCGATCATCCTCGGTGACCACGTGACGACTGACACCGGCACCGGCGCCGTACACACTGCGCCTGGGCATGGCCAGGAAGACTATGTGGTCGGTCAGCGCTACGGCATCGAGGTCGACAATCCGGTCGGCGGCGACGGCGTCTTCTTGCCGGACACCGAACTGTTCGCCGGCAAGCATGTATTCTCGGCCAACGACGATGTCATCGAAGTCCTTAAGATGCGCGGCGCGCTGGTGCATGAGGAAAAGATCCGTCACAGCTATCCACACTGTTGGCGCCACAAGACGCCGATCATCTTCCGCGCCACGCCACAGTGGTTCATCGGCATGGAGCACAATGGTCTGCGCGCGACGGCGTTGAAGGCCATTCAATCGGTGCGCTGGATGCCGGACTGGGGCCAGGCGCGCATCGAAGGCATGGTCGAGAAACGTCCGGACTGGTGCATCTCGCGCCAGCGCACCTGGGGCGTGCCGATCGCGTTGTTCGTACACAAACACACTGGAAAGTTGCATCCGGATACGTCGCGGCTGATCGAGGAAATCGCCTTGTCGGTCGAACGCAAGGGCATCGACGCCTGGTTTGAAGTCGACGCGGCGGATCTGTTGGGTGATGAGGCCGGCGAATATGACAAAGTCACGGATACGCTGGATGTATGGTTCGATTCCGGCGTGACACATTTCTGCGTGCTCGACCAGCGCCCGCAGCTCGGTCGGTCGGCGGACCTGTATCTGGAAGGCTCCGATCAGCATCGCGGCTGGTTCCAGTCGTCGCTGATGACCGCGGTGGCCATGCACGGCACGGCACCGTATCGCGGCGTGCTCACGCACGGCTTCACCGTCGATGCCAAAGGCCAGAAGATGTCCAAGTCCAAGGGCAATGTGGTCGCGCCGCAGAAGGTGGTCAATAGCCTCGGCGCGGACATCCTGCGCCTGTGGGTGGCGGCGACCGATTACCGCAGCGAGATGACCGTCTCCGACGAGATTCTCAAGCGCACCGCCGATGCCTATCGCCGGCTGCGCAACACCGCGCGCTTCCTGCTCGCCAACCTCAACGGCTTCAACCCGGTCGAGCATGCGCTGTCACCCGCGCAGATGCTGATGCTCGATCGCTGGGTCGTCGAACGCGCGCGGCAGTTACAGGACGATATCAAACGCGCCTACGACAACTACGAGTTCCACCTGATCTATCAGCGCGTACACAATTTCTGCGCAGTGGATCTGGGTAGTTTCTATCTGGATGTCATCAAGGACCGTCAATACACCTGCAAGGCCGACAGCGTCGCACGGCGTTCGGCGCAGACGGCGATGTATCTCATCGTCGAGGCTTTGTCGCGTTGGTTGGCGCCGATCCTGAGTTTCACCGCCGACGAGATCTGGAGTCACATACCCGGCGAACGCGTGCAGTCGGTGTTCCTGGAGACCTGGTACGAATTGCCGGAGATGTTTTTGGTGGATGAGGCGGAAACGCAGCACTACGGCATGGACTTTTGGAAGCAGGCGATGGGCGTGCGCGAAGTCGTTGCCAAGGAACTGGAGCAACTGCGCGTGGCCGGCGGTATCGGCTCCTCGCTGGACGCCGAGGTCGATCTATACTGCGGCCGCGAACTGCACGATCAGTTGCGGCGCCTGGACGACGAGCTGCGCTTCGTGCTGCTGACCTCCTCTGCGCGCGTGCATCTGGTCACAACGCCGCCGGACAACGCCGTGCATTTCACCCTCGCCTCGGGAGACGAACTGTGGGTGACGGTCGCGCCGTCGGCGCACGCCAAGTGCGCGCGCTGCTGGCATCACCGTGAAGATGTCGGCAGTCACACTGAGCACCCGGAGCTGTGCGGCCGCTGTGTCGAGAATGTCGCCGGCAGCGGCGAGCAACGCCGTTAT
>JACRMO010000123.1 GCA_016214925.1 Gammaproteobacteria bacterium | reverse complement strand
ACCGCAACCAGCTTTCGCCCCACTTCGGACACGAGCACAAAACTGTTATATGTGGCTTGCTTGACACCGCCAGCCAAGACACCGTAATCATCTTCATAAGTGTTGAACCAGGCGTTGGCGGACAGGCGTGACTCGATCATCTGGGTTAATGCAGACACCCGATAAGCCGCCGCGTAGTTACCCATGCTCAGCTCCACTTTGCTTTCATCCTCGACTTCCAGATAACTACTCCACTCATCTATAACCAGCCCGGCATTCTTTGTTGAGCCATATTTCCCAAGAGCAGCCCTTACCCTCTCTATCTTTTCCCCCAGCAATTGCGGCACGGCACCATAACTATGCCAGCTGACAAAACCCAGCCGCACACCACTAACACCACACCATTCGATGAATCGGAACAACCAAGGGGAATTCGCGGCAAACCCCGCACCCCCGATTCTCACGTTCTTGTTCGCTGCTAGCGCTGCACGCGCCGTCTCTGCGTAGAACTGATAGAAATCAATTTCGGCCCCAGTCCAGTTAACGTAACCTTTTTTCCCGCCCACTTTTCTAAATACATCTGGCTCGTTCCAGAAGTTCCAGTACCACCCCGAAACATCATACTTCCCGGAATAGCGTGACACCAATGCAATGATGAAGGCCCTCCATCTGGAGTAATCCTTATTACGTATTTCTTCTTCAAGCACTTCGGGAACCCAGCCGATTGAAATGAACGGCACCGCACCCATGCCCACAATCTCCCTGATGTCCCGATCCAGCAGACTCCACTCATACCCAATTTTCCCTTTGCCTATGTCTTTAATCAGATAATAATAGGTTACTATCTGGGGCGTACGAATAATCGTTGGCTGCAGCCCTTTTACTCCCGAAAATTTTTTCCTGGCGTTCTCATAGAGCAGACCGTTTACATTCCCGATATCACCTTTGGATATAGATGGGTCCACAGTTATTGTTATTTCATCTTCTCCACCCGTATCACTGGGTCGCTTTCCAACATGTTCTGGGAAAAGCCTCAACGAAATATCGTCAAACAACACCTTCCCGGTCGTGTTCGAAAGGTAACATGCTACTTTAACAGATGCCGCTTTTTCAGGGATAATCACCGCATTCCTGATTTGAGCCCATCCGCTCGTTCCCTCATCGCGCACCACATCCAACCTCTTTATTACCCTTCTGCCCGCATCAAAAAATGTGAGGCGGATACCGGCCTTATGCCATAATTGGGCGCCGAGCAGGACATTCTCCATCTTCATCCACGCGGAAAATTCCGCCCCACCGCCCGCTCCACCTAGCGGAATATACTCACTCTCCCATACTGGACTCGCGACAGTCTCAGCCGTGATAAGTAGTGAACCTGAACCGCCAAGCCCTTCCCCATTTATCCATTTGCAACACCCTTTCAGCCCAAAAGCTCCCCATGCCAATGGACCGTCATTCTCGGTCAATTCGAAACTCGGATTGGGAATAAGATTAGGGCCATAGCTACCAGCCTCAGCTGACACTACAGAAACGCCAAAAACCAGCATCACAAGCATCACAAGCTGTATTCTCAGGAAGGTTCTCACAGCCAAGACCTTAATAAATGCATATCGTGCTGGTTTATAACGGTTACAGTAGTCGCGACAGGTCGGTGCCCAGACATCTCTCGACAAAACAAGTGAGCACCGAAGCCTATCTTCGGCTGTTGTAGAATCCGGACACCATCTGATACCACCATACGTAAAACCAACCTCACGCAGTGTCACAAGCTCATAGACATTGAGTAGGCTCACACACACGACCACAGCATGAGGCCTGCATAGGCGCTTCAGATTGAGGTCGCGGAACGTTCATTCTATTTCGCCATCAGCACGACGGCTTCTGCAGTCTTACTTATAGGCCGCGTAGGCATCGTTACCATACTGTGCCCCGATGCGGGCAGGAGTCGCTTGACCTCATGCATGCCTATGGATCCCGAGCGAGCGTTCGGTGGAGATCGCCGCGCCAGCCGCTTTAGTCGGCATCGTACATGGAAATGCTATCGCAGATAAAATTGCGCGCCTAATCCAAAACCAGCAGCGGCCCCATATAATCTCCATATTGACTTGCCGAGCTAATTATCTATCGCAGATCATCGATCGACTATTCTCGCAAAATGAATCTGGGCTTATCGTGACTTATTCAAACCACCACCATCCAGATACCCTTCCTTCAGCAGATACAGATAAATTTCCTGCACTGCCTCCATCGGACTCATCTGCGACGTATCAATCCGCAGCTCTGGTGCTTCTGGCACCTCATACGGATCACTGATCCCGGTAAATTCAGGAATCAACCCTTGACGCGCCTTGGCGTACAACCCCTTGCGGTCGCGTGCTTCACACACTTCCAGCGGTGTCGCCACATAGATCTCGACGAACGTGCCTTGTTCCTCGACCATCTCGCGCACGGCACGACGGGTACTATGATACGGCGCAATCGGCGCGCAAATAGCGATGCCGCCATTCTTGGTGATCTCGCTGGCAACGAAACCTATACGGCGTATGTTCAGATCGCGATGCTCTTTGGAAAAGCCGAGTTCACTCGACAGGTGCTGGCGCACGATATCGCCATCAAGTAGCGACACGGGGCGGCCACCAGCCTCGACCAGTTTGGCGTAGATGATCTTGGCGAGCGTGGATTTTCCCGATCCAGAGAAGCCAGTGAAAAACAG
Organism: Gammaproteobacteria bacterium; assembly: GCA_016214925.1. Lineage (GTDB taxonomy): Bacteria > Pseudomonadota > Gammaproteobacteria > Thiohalobacterales > Thiohalobacteraceae > JAHJQQ01. The sequence continues at coordinate 18,525 of JACRMO010000123.1, read as the reverse complement.
CGTGAGACCCTGCTTGCTGCGCGGCGGATACACGCGGCGCAACTCACGTACGACTTCCGGATAACTGAACCAATCCGGCGGGGCTTCACCCAGCGCCAGATCTTTCCTGAGCTGGGCATCGGTATATTCGACGCCTTCCAGATTCTGCTCGCGAATTTTCGACACCGGCATGAAACGCTGCTTGTCCGGTACGTACTGCATCGCCTCGATCGGCAATACAGCAATGTTCAGATGGTCGGCATACTTGAGCACGAGTTCCTTGGATTGATCCGACTCGTAGAACGCATGGCCATTACCCGGCGGCGGATACGCGTGCTTCGGGCCGACGATCATATGCGAGCAGCCGTAATTCTGATGCACGATGGCATGCCACAGCGCCTCGCGCGGGCCGGCCATGCGCATGGCCAGCGGCAGTAACGACAGCGCGGCAAGATCATGTGGAAAGTGACGGCGAATGGCTTGGTAGCCGGCTTGGTCATGCCGACGGTCGGATGCAGCAGGATATGTCCGCCGATCTCTTTCGCCGCTTGCAACGTGATGTCGCGTTGCAGGCGATGCATGGGCTTGCTGGTCTGGAAAGCCACCACGCGTCGCCAGCCCATCTTCTTGAACAGGGCGCGCAGTTCTTCGGGCGTATCCCAAAGGCTCTCGAAATCGTAGTGCACCGGAAGTTGGATGCCCTCCAGCGTGCCACTTATATAGGTATCCTGGACCTGCTCGTAGAGATAGCGAACGCCGGGGTGTTGGTCCGAGGTGCTGCCGTAGACCGCCTCTGCCTCACGTTTTTTGTCCGGCTGCCAGATTTCCTGAACGGTGAGCACCGCGGGCATGAAACCTTCGGCATCGCGCAGCGCTACGGTGGCACCGGATTTCAGCTTGTCCGCGAATTTGCTCGGCACATCCAGCACAATCGGAATCGGCCAGAGCGTGCCGTCCGGCAGCTGCATGCGCTCGACCACACCCTCATAGGCTGCCTTGCCCATAAAGCCCCGTAGCGGCGAGAAGGCGCCGTTGAGCAGCAATTCCAGGTCGCACGCCTGACGTTGACTCAAAGTCAGGGACTGGTAGTCACGCGCAGCTTGCTTGTGCTGTTCGGCGCGATCAGGGTCGACCCGCAGATTGACCAACTCGCCACCGTGGGGTTTGATAAAAAAATCCATCTCTATCAATCTCTTAATTGTTGTTCGCAGAGCCGCGTCGGGCCCTTGGTTCCGGGGCTTAGGCTGTATTCGGTAAACACACCAGGGATTCCGGAGCGGCGATCTTATGCCCTGCCCCACGATGGGTAAAGCCGCGATTATTCCGCCTGGAAGGGAGCGACGGCGTGGCTGATACCTTTAGGACACGTCAGACGTTCCTGATGCGCTCGAGGCAGGCACGATTCAGCTCAGCCACTCGCCCCTCCGACCCCGCTTCGTTGTAACAGCGAAATTCCGGAGCATTACCCGAGGGACGCAAGTGGACGATCTCGCCGTTCTCGAACGTCATCCGCAGCCCATCGGTCGTATCGACAGCAGCGACCTCGCCGCACAGCGCGCCGAACATCGCCTCCATAGCCGGCGCGCCGCCGGCGATCAGCGCTTCGATCAGGGCGCGCGAGCGTTCGGTCGGATAATTCTTGGAAGCGGGCCGGCAGCGTCTGCGACAATGCACTCAGCGGCACCGCGCGCCGATGCGCTTCGACCAACAGCGCGAGGATCGGCAATACGGCATCGCGTGTGGGCAGGGCCGTGAGACGTCGTCCCTGCTGGTCCAGATCCGTAGCCAGCAGGAAACCACCATTGGCTTCGTAACCGGCGACTGAAGCGTGACCAGCCGACTGTAAGGTCTGCATGCCGGCAATCACATACGGCGAGCCGATCCGCGTACGTTCCACCTGCGCGAACGCACCGCTGCGTTCAACCACACTGTTACTGCTCACCGGCGTGGCGACGGCCTTGATGCCGAGCGCCTGCGCGCACAGCACACCGACCACATCGCCACGGAACCACACGCCCGCCTCGGTGCCGATCAATGGACGATCAGCGTCGCCGTCGGTGGAGACAATGGCGTCGAAGCGCCATTCACTGGCCCAGGCCTGCGCCAGCGCGATATCCTCGGCGCGGATCGCCTCGGTATCGACGGGCATGAAAATGGCGGAACGGCCGAGCCGAATCACCTCGGCACCAAGCCCCACAATTATTTCGCCCAAGAGATCGCGTGCGACACCGGAATGTTCGTACACAGCCACGCACATCCCCGCAAGCACGTTCGCCGGGAAGAATTCCAGATAGCGCCGCACATAGAGCGCATGCCCCCGCGTGTCGACCGGCGGCAACGCATCGGTGCGGATCAGTGCAGGTATCTCGACGGTCTGCGCGCGAATGCCGGCCTCGTCGTCCTTGAGGATCTCGCCGTGCGCGGTATTGAATTTGATACCATTGCGATCATCCGGAATATGACTGCCGGTGACCATGATGGATGGTATGCCTTGGCTGATTCCGTAATACGCCCCCGCAGGCGATGGAACGAAGCCACAGTTGATGGAGCGATAACCGGCATCGACAACGGCCGCGGCAATCGCGCCCATGATCGTGGGCGTGCTCGGGCGCAGATCACCGGCAATCGCCACCGCGCTACCCGGTACGAGCGCGTGCGCAACCTCCAGGTGCTGCAAAAAACCGCGGGTGTAGGCATAACACACCGCCGGCGTCATATCGACCACGCGTCCACGCGCGCCGCTGGTGCCGAAGCCGACACCGCTGCGGTCCATAAATTCTTGTATCGCCACCTTCTCAACCGACATGCATCACTCCGATTCTGTATGCCTGTAGGAGCGGCCTTTGGCCGCGAACGGGCGCACGTTGAACAGTTCGCGGCCAGAGGCCGCTCCTACAATGTTATTTTTTAGGCTGTTGAACATCCAATGACAACACGGTTTCGACCATGTTGTCGCGCGCATCCTTAACAGCCTCGACCTCACCCATGCCGACGCGCAGCTTATCGACACCGGCATCGGTTACCAGCGATTGTGCGACCACCTCGGCGCGCTGCTGCGCCAACGCGCGCAGATCAGTCTCAGTGAGCGGATGCACATCTACGAGGTGCTCGAACAATGCTGCATAGAAGGCATGATCGGCACTTTCCTGACCGAGCATCGCCAGCACCGGATTGACCCGCTCGACAGCACGACCCTTCTGTTGCTCAAACTGCGCCTGGAATTCATCCACCGCCTTGTCACCGGCGCGCGCCTCCAGCAGTTTCTCCAATGCGCGCTGGGTTTGCGCATGCTCGAAGTCCACTGAGCCGGGATCTTCGTCGGGCGCGAGCTTGACGTCCATTTCCGTCGCCAATTCGCGCCGCACCCGTTCCGAGCGCAACGCCGCACCATCCTGTTCCGGAGCATAGCGGCCGCCGACGACCACCTTTAATTGCGGACGCTCGCGCAGCGCCTTGCCGACGTTGACGAGTTTCTCCTGTTGCGGTGGTTGCAATTGGATGCTGCCCGGCTCGAAGGCGATGGCATTCGATTGTTCGCCGCCGCCACCGAGGAGATTGCCCAGCGCGCTGAACGGTGCCGTGATGATTTTGGTCAGCATGCGCGTCACCGCCTGTCCGATCACGCCGCTCAATGAAAATTTCGGGCTGTTCATATTGCCGCTGACGGGGACAGCGACATCGATACGCCCGCGCGAATCCGTCAGCAACGCCACCGCCAAATCCAGCGGCAGATCCAGTGCGTCCGGCGAATCGACCGGCTCGCCGAGCGTGAATTTTTCGAGCAGGATCTTGTTGTCGCTGGCCAGCGCACCGTCGTTGATTTTGTATTCGAGGTCCAGCGACAGCTTGCCCGTGGCGATTTTGCGCCCGGCGAAAGTGGCGCTGTAAGGCGAAAACTGCGGCATGTCGATGTTGCGGAATTCGGTGCGGATATCGGTGAACTGTTTCGGCCCGAACGGACTGAGCGCACCGCGCACCTTGGCCGAACCGTATTGTTCGACCCGCCCATCGAACGCGATCTTGGCCCGACTCGCCGGATCGGATGAGATACCGGTCACCGCGCCGTGAAAATCGCGGATCTGCGCGGAGAACGGCAGCACCAGACTCTGATCGGAATAATCGACGACGCCCTTCTCGACGCGCACCCGCGCCACCGTCACCGGAAACGGGTGCGTAGCTGTGTCACTGTCGCCCGCACGCGCCACCTTTGGCTGCGCCTGTGTCTGCTTGCCTGTAGCGTTCGCCGCAGCGGAACCCTTCTCGAAGACCTTGCCGAGATTGACGCTGCGGTCTTTGAAGATCATGACCNNNNCGGCGCGACCAAGCGCATCTCTTTGATGTTCAGCCGCCCGGGCCTGGATTCGAAATCAATACCGTCGGCCGTGAGCGTCTTCCATGCCAGGAAGCGATCGCCACCATCTGCTTCGTTGATCAGCAGATCGGCGACACTCGCCGTCCCGCTGGCGCGCAGCACCGGCCCGGCCTTCTCCGTACGGTATTCCAGGTCGGTCACCGCCGAGGCGGCGCCCGTCTTGAGATCGAGCAACGCATGCTGCGCCAGCAGCGAGCGCAGGGGATTGAGCGCAAACTTATCCAGCTTCAGCTTCACATCAGCACTGGAACCATCCGGGGCGAAGCTGCCGTTGGCACTGAGCGCGCCGCCCTGGGCTACGCGCAAGGCGGCCTCGAAACTGACAGGCGTTTGCGCATCGTTAGTCAGGTTCTTCAACGTCGCGGTAATGTCCTCCAGCGTGTAGGCCAAAGCCGGTTTCAGGCTCAGGTGGGCGTAGTCCACATGGAACGCCTCCAGTTGCAGCGCGTCCAGTTTGAAACGCCATGCCGATTTCTTCGCCACAGCCGTTGCGTTCTTTTCCACCTCCGTGTCTTTCGCACCGCTCAATGCCGCGAACAGCCGCGTAGTACCCTGTTCGTCGCGTTCGATGCGCGTATTGCCTTCGCGCAGGTTCACCTGACTTATGCTGACCTCACGGCTGCCGGTATCCACCTTGCCGCCACCGAGCTTGAATTCCCCAAGCGTGGCCAGGGGCTCGCTTTCTCCGATCGGCTTGAGTGCGAGCTTGTCCAGCTTCAGCGCGATCCCGTTAGCGGTCACATTTGTATCCGCGCCGATGTTGATATCCGCTTTGAGATTGGCGCCAACCTGCCCGACATCCAACGCCAACGGTGTCGTGCGACTGCGGTCGTCCACATGCACCGCGATCGTGTCCAACTGCACGGCGCCGAGCTGGATGCGCCACGGCGCGGATGGCTCCGTAACAGTGGACGGCGTCGCTTTGGCACGCGCACCGCGAGGTACAGTCAAGCTCTGCCAGTTTAGTGCGCCATCCTCTGCCAGTACCGCGCTCACACGTCCGTTGCGCAGGGCGATCTGCGGCAGTGACAACGCACGGCTGTCGAGATCGAACGTCCCGTCTTTGGCATCGAGTGTTTCCAGCGCAAGCAGTGATTGTTGCGCGCCCGGTTCACGAACATCCAATCCCTTGGCATGCAACTGCATATCGTGCATTCCAAAGCGGGGCTTGCCTTCGGCGGAGGAAAAACGGTAACTCAGTTGGAGATCGATGACGCCCTGAGGCTCGGCGAGACGTAGCGTGTCACCAAGAAAATTCCACACCGTCGCGGGCCGGAATCCCTGAATCACGAGTTTGCCCGTGGCCGTGACCGGGCGCAGCGTCGCCTCGCCTTGCATGCTGGCCTTACCACCGTCCGGCAAATCGGCGCTGAGTCTATACGCGCCATTACGCTCCGGAAGCGTCGCGACGTTATTGAATTCGAGATCGAGCGGTTGCAGCGTGACGCTCGCTGGTTTTTTACCGCTCCGGTCGCTGTAGGTGAGGACGGCGTCGACAACTGCGATATGCTTCAGCAGTAGTCGCGCGGCGCTGTTGTCCTTATCGGCGGGCGGCGCTTCGCCGGGTGGGAAACTGTCCGCCAGCTCGATGAGATTGAGGCGGTTGTCGGGCCCGTTGTCGATCAGCAGATTCAGTCCATCAAGCCGGATGTCCGCGAACGTCCACGCCCAGCGGAACAGACTGGAGGTCTCGAAATCGACCAACAGGTGACGGAACGCCGCGAGCGGCCGCCCGTCCGCTTCCTGCATACGGAAATCGTCTGCCTCGAATTTGAACAGGAACGGATTGAAGCGCACCGCGCCGATGCTGGCCTGACGTTGGAGTGTCTCACGGGCGTATTTTGGAACGTACTGTTGCACCACATAGGGAAGCAGGAAGAATCCCAGCAACGCGTACACGATCAGCACGGCCGCGCCGATGCGGACTGGTCTGCGGCTGACGATGCGCTTGAATATCTGCTGCATTACGACCTCCCCTGGAATTTCGCGGCCACGGAATCCCTTGTTACTCGGCACCGAACACCACCAACGGCGCGCTCTGCTCGACCACCTGGGTAATCCGCGCGCCATCCCAACGATACACCAGATGCGCGCCCTGCCGTGGCAGGCTGACCGTCACCGGGCGCAGCGCCGCGAGACAACTGCCGCCGGCATGGCGCACGCTGTGATACAAAATACCGTAGGCGTCTGGATCGGAGCCAAGCAATGCGCGCGTGAACGTCTGACTGCCGCTGTAGTCATCCGGCGCGTGCAACATGGCATACGTCGCATCGCGCACATCGTAGCAGGCTTGCAGAACTTCGCCGACCCACAACCGCATATGGAAATCCTGTGCGCGCACGCCGCGCTCGCGGGCGTAGCGTTGCTTGTGATAGACCGTTTCATGCATCGCGGTTAGCTGGCTTTGCGCGGCGTAGTAAATGCCGAAAGCGCCGTTGGAGAAGCGGCTGGGATTGCGCGTGTGCGTGAACGCGCCCAACACGATGCTGGCATGCGGGCCGTGCAACAGATCGCCCGGGCGGATGCAGCTCAATTGGCCGGTCTCCTGCAACAATCGTGGATTCACACGCACCTGCAAGGCCCACAGCACGCGCTTCTTGCGCTCACTGAGGTCGATGCGCTCGAACAGATCGATCAACGGCACGCGCGTGGGAATGATGCGGTATTGATGTTTCCAGCGCGGCCTGCGACGGGGCGGCGGGGTCATACACCGCCGCGTTCGGAGTTGAGATAGTCGTAAACGTCGGCGAGCGCTTTGAGTTTGCCCGTGAGCAAGTAGGCCAGCGGCGAACTCAAGCCCCAGGGCCGGTACATGGCCTCGGCCGGAACCTGACTGTCATTGCGCAACCACTCGGTGTGACTGCCCGGCGTGTAGAGGATATTGAGCGCGGCATAGATGCCGGTCAGATAGGCCAGCCGATCGAGCGTATCTTCGGACACGCTGCGGATGGCACCCGCCGCGCCCCGCCGCAACTCATAGAAGCGTGAGCGGCTGGGACTGCCGAGCAGAGTGCGCGCCTCTTCATTGCCCAAACCCCATTCATTGGCGATGGCGAAGAAGGCTTCCAGCCCGGCCTCAGCCTGCTCCTCGCGCGAAAACCCGGCGGCACTGTCGGCCGTGAGCTGGTCGGGATCGATGCGGGGCGATACGGATTTCATGGGTCACCCTCCGGATTTGGACTCTATGATGACCATAGTCCAAATCAAGACGGCCGGCAAGGCAGCACCCACACCTGACACGGTGAGCCGCAGACCCTAATAACACGCCACGCCAGGCGCCCGATATGAAGCAGGGGGGAGGTAACGCGCCAACCGATTGCGACGTTGCGCCCTATGCGCCCAATGTTGGTTCAGGGCACATATCTGACACAGCGAAATAATGAAGCAACGGGGAATGTTCTAACGAGCTGATTTGAAATGGTGGCCAGGGACGGAATCGAACCGCCGACACGGTGATTTTCAGTCACCTGCTCTACCAACTGAGCTACCTAGCCCCGAAAGAAGGCGTATTAAACCGGCGGACCCCGGCCAAGTCAAGGCGGGATTCACTGGCCGTACTGGGTCGCCAGATACGCCCGATAGGCTCCGGAACGGACCCGGTCGCACCAAGTGAGATTGGCGAGATACCAGGTCAGGGTCGCCGCGATGCCGGTCTCGAAGCGGTGTGCGGGCACCCAGCCCAGCTCCGATTTCATCTTCGAGGAATCAATCGCATAGCGTCGGTCATGGCCGGGCCGGTCCTTCACGAAGGTAATCTGCTCGCGGTAGGGTTTGGGGCCGGGCTTGAGCGTGTCGAGACGGTCGCAGATCAGATTGACGATATCGAGGTTGGTCCATTCGTTGTTGCCGCCGATATTGTAGACCTCGCCGAGTCGGCCACGCAGGAGCACCGCCTCGATGCCGCTGCAATGGTCCTCGACATACAGCCAGTCGCGGATATTCTGGCCGTCCCCGTAGATCGGCAGCGGTTTGCTTTCCAGGGCATTGAGAAACACCAGCGGGATCAGCTTTTCGGGGAACTGATACGGACCGTAGTTGTTGGAGCAATTAGTGGTCAGCACCGGCAGGCCATAGGTGTGGTGATAGGCGCGCACCAGATGATCCGAGGCCGCCTTGGATGCCGAGTACGGACTGTTGGGCGCATAGCGCGTGGTCTCGGTGAACGGCGCGTCGTCCGGACCGAGGCTGCCGTAGACCTCGTCGGTGGACACGTGCAGGAAGCGGCGCGCAGCCAGATCCTGGCCCCACACTGCGCGCGCGACCTCCAACAGATTGAAGGTGCCGTTGATATTGGTCTGGATAAAGGCATCGGGGCCAAGGATGGAGCGGTCCACATGCGACTCGGCGGCGAAGTTCACCACGGTGTCGATGGCTTCCTCGCGGAACACTTGCTCAACCAGCGCGCGGTCGCCGATATCGCCGCGCACAAACCGGTAGTTGGACCGGTCCTGGATATCGGTGAGATTCTCCAGATTGCCCGCGTAGGTCAGCGCATCCAGATTCACCAATCGATCATCCGGGTGCTGCTGCAACCAATAGCGCACGAAATTCGAGCCGATGAAACCCGCGCCGCCTGTTACCAACAACCGCTTCATGTCTGCAACTCCCGCAACATCGACACCAGCGCCTCGCGCCAGTGTGGAATCGGCCGCCCCAGGGCGGCACGGATCTTTTGTTTATCGAGCACCGAATACGCCGGTCTGCGCGCCGGCGTCGGATAGCCGGAGGTTGGGATCGGCGTCACCCGCTGCGCCTTGATGGGGAAACCCAGCACACGCGCTTCAGCAATGATGGCGACGGCAAAATCGTACCAGGATGCGACGCCTTCATTGGTGAAGTGGAAACAGCCGTGCGCATCCTGCTGTATCAATGCGATCAGCGCATCGGCGATATCGCCGGTCCAGCTCGGTGAGCCGATCTGGTCGTCGACCACACGCAGCTCATCGCGCTCGGCCGCCAGTCGCAGCATGGTCTTCACGAAGTTGTTGCCCTGCGCGCCGTGTACCCAGGCCGTGCGTACGATAAGCGCTTCCGGCATAAGCTCGCGCACAGCCTGTTCGCCTGCCCATTTGGAGTGCGCGTACACGCCCAAGGGATTCGCCAGGTCATCTTCGCGATACGGATGCGATTGTGTGCCGTCGAAGATGAAGTCGGTGGAGACATGCAGCAGGTGCCCGCCGTAACCGGCGACCGCCTCGGCCACCGCGCGCGCCGCATCGCGGTTCACGATAAACGCCGTCGCGCTGTCGGATTCGGCCTTGTCGACCGCCGTATAGGCCGCGCAATTGACGACCCAGTCCGCTTTAGCGGCGGCTATCGCATCGCGCACGCGTTCGGGACAGGTGAAGTCGGCCTCGGCACGCGTGAGCGGGATGACTGCATGTCCAGCCTGTAGCAGCCGCGCACACAACTCATGGCCGAGCTGTCCACCCGCACCGGTTATCAGAACCTTCACGCACCCTCCGCGTAACGCGGCAGCTGTTCATCCATCGCGCTCAAGCGCGGGTTGCGTCGATCCCGATCGGACAGACGATACTCCATGCCGATATCCGGCCAGTCGATGCCGATATCCGGATCGTTCCAGAGCACACCCTGTTCGTCTTCTGGATGATAATAATCGGTGCACTTGTAGAGAAAGTCCACGCGCTCGCTCAAGGCGAGAAAACCGTGGGCGAAGTCCACGACGCACATCGACTGCCACGTCGAAGGCCGCGCCCTGCGTGATGCGCACCAGCTTGCCCTGCGGATGCTTGAGCTGATAATGCAGACCGCGCAGAACACCTGGACCGGAGCGCGAATGGTTGTCCTGCACAAACGGTAGCGTGATTCCGGCGTCCGCGTAGCGCTGGGCGTGATAGGTCTCCTGGAAGAAGCCGCGCGCATCGCCGTGTACCTGCGGTTCGATGATCAGCACGCCGGGCAGCGCCGTTGTTATGATCTTCATGAGCGTGCCGCCTCTTCCTGCAACAACTCCAGTAGATACTTGCCATAACCGCTGTTGCGCAATGGCTCGGCGAGGCGCGCCAATTGCTCCGCGCTGATATAGCCCATGCGATAGGCGATCTCTTCAACGCAGGAAACCTTGAGCCCTTGGCGTTGCTCGATGGCCTCGATGAAGTTCGCCGCCTGCAACAACGACTCGTGCGTGCCGGTATCCAGCCAGGCGGTGCCGCGCCCCAGCACTTCGACATTCAGTGCGCCTTGTTCGAGGTAGACCCGATTAACGTCGGTAATTTCCAGTTCGCCGCGCGGCGAGGGTTTGAGTGACTTGGCGATATCAACGACCTGCGCGTCATAGAAATACAGGCCGGTCACTGCGAAATGCGAGCGCGGCGCCTTGGGCTTTTCGACGATGCTAATAGCACGGCCCTCGACGTCGAACTCCACCACGCCATAGCGTTCGGGATCGCGCACCCGGTAGGCGAATACCGTCGCACCCTGCTGAATCTGGCCGGCGCGTTTGAGATTGGTGCCGAGGCCATGGCCGTAGAAGATGTTGTCGCCGAGCACCAGCGAGGACGGCGCGCCGTCGACAAATTTCTCGCCGATCAGAAAGGCCTGCGCCAAGCCACCGGGCGTCGGCTGTTCGGCATACTGGATATTCAGACCGAGATGCGCGCCGTCTTCGAGCAGACGCTGGAAGTGCGGCAGATCGTGCGGCGTGGAAATCAGCAGCACATCGCGGATACCCGCCAGCATCAGCGTCGCCAGCGGGTAATACACCAGCGGCTTGTCGTAGATGGGCATCAGCTGCTTGCTGACCACCCGGGTGAGCGGATACAGGCGCGTTCCCGAACCGCCCGCGAGTATGATGCCACGCATGTGTTGTCCTTGTGTGTGAGTAACCGCGGCCATTGCTGTGGCGTGCGGATGCGGTTTATTGCGGTTTGAAATCCGGCGGCGTCACATTGCCATCGCCGAAGAAGAATTTGTCCATCTGTTCTTCAAGAAACTTGCGCGCCTTGGGATCGACCGGCGACAGACGGTATTCATTGATGAGCATGGTCTGTTGACGAACCCAGGTCTGCCAGGCTTCCTTGGAGACATTGTCGAAGATCCGCTTGCCCAGTTCACCGGGATAGGTGGGCCGATCCAGCCCTTCGGCCTCTTTTTTCAGTTTCACACAATTGACCATACGTGCCATAGCATTCTCCAAATACGTTCTATTAGGTAGGCGTGGTCTCTTCAGCGCGCCGCTGTTGCAACCGTTCCAACAGGCGCTGCACTGGCGCGGCCAAACCGCGGACATTTTCTGTGCGCGTGTTATACCAGACCGTCGGCTGGCCTTCCAACACGGCCTGCGCGCGGTTTCCCCCCAATTCCACCAGCCAGGGCGTGATATCCAGATGAAAATGGCTGAAGGTATGCCGCAGCGCCGGCCAGGCCTCCAGGCGCGCGGCCGTCAGTCCCAAAGTCTGTTCGCACCACGCACTCACTTCGGCGGGTACCTCGACCTCGGGGAAACTCCACAAGCCGCCCCAGATGCCCTGCGGCGGACGCTGTTGCAGCAGGACATCGCCTTGGGCGTTGCGCAGCAACAGCATATGCGTGGCTCGCACCGGCAGATCGCGGCGCGGCCGAGGCGTGGGATAGCGCGTGACCGTGTCAGCACTGTAGGCCTGGCACTCGGCCATCAAGGGACACTGCGCGCACCCCGGCCGCGCGCGGCTACACAGCGTCGCACCCAGATCCATCATCGCCTGAGTGTAATCAGCCACGCGCCGCTCTGGCGTGTAGCGTTCCGCGAAATCCCATAAGCGCGCCAGCACGGCGGTTTCACCCGGCCAGCCATCCACGGCATGAAACCGCGCCAGTACGCGTTTGACATTGCCGTCGAGGATCGGCTGGCGTTGCTCGCAGGCCAGTGCGAGAATGGCGCCGGCTGTGGAGCGCCCGATGCCGGGCAGCGATTGCACCGCCTCGAATTCAGTCGGAAACGCTCCGGCATAAGTATCGCGCAACACACCCGCCGCTTTGTGCAGATTGCGCGCGCGTGCGTAATAACCCAATCCCGACCACAGATGCAGCACCGCATCGAGCTCGGCATCGGCCAATGCGGTCACCGTCGGGAAACGCACCATGAAGCGCTCGAAATACGGAATGACAGTCGCGACTTGAGTCTGTTGCAGCATGACCTCGGAAATCCACACGCGATACGGCGTGCGGTCGCGCTGCCAGGGCAGATCCTTGCGTCCGTGGCGGTCGTACCAATCCAATACCGTCGCGGCGAATGTTTGCGGGTTCATGGGCCGATAGATTCCGTTGGTGATTCCGCCAGCCGTTCGAGATTCGCCACGCTCTTGAGCGTCTCGGCCCGCAGCGCCCGTTGGATCAGCCACGGCCCGATGATCGGCGGCACCCAGAACGCCGGCTCGATTTCGCTGTGAAAGCGCATGCGTGTGCCAGTCGGCTCTTCCCAAAACTGCCAGCGCGCAATGCCGTAACTGAAATCGCTGCCCTGCGGGCGGAGCGTGGCGAGGATCGTGCCGTCCGCCTGCACGCCGACATCCTGTACTTGCACGATGGTCTTGCAGAACAGGCCGACGCAGACATGCGCTTCGGTACGCACACAATGCTGTTGTGGTGCGTTTTTCTCGAGCACCTCGCTGCGCTGGATCGAGTCATTGATGCGCGCTAGGTTCGGGTAATCCGTCAGCAACACGCGCAGACGCTCGGCCGGCGTATTGAAGCGCGCGTCGATGTCCACGGCATAGCGTTGCTCGATACGCTCGACACCGACGTCCAGCACCTCGCCGGCCCACGCTGCACCCACGCCTGCCAGCCACAGCATCAGGATGCGCGCATTCACCGGCCGAACAAACCCTTCAACCCGCCGCCCTTGAGCTGATCGTTCAGTTTTTTCTCCAACTGCTTCTGCACTTCCTGTTTCAGCAGGTGTTGCAGGTCCACAGCCACTTTGGGCTCGGCGAAACCCCCGGTGATGCGCACAGGGATTGGTCGACCGGTCAGCTCGCCCTTGCCTTCCAGACTGTCAACCAGCGTGGCGGTCACCGTGTAATCGAGCTGCTGCGTGACCAGATTCGCCGTGCCCTTGCCCAGCACCTGCATCAGTGGCGACTTGCCGACCAGATCGGGGTTGTTCACCAATCCGTTCGTCACCGTCGCCGTGCCGGTGATTGCGGAAAATTCGGTCTGGCCGGAAGCGCCGGCCGGTTGCGGCTTGCCGCGCAGCACCGCATAGGCCTTGCGGATTTCACCGAGCACATCCATGCCCTTGATGACGCCATCGGTGAACGCAAAGCGCGCGTTGCCGTTGAGCGTTTTGCGGATGGCCTGCGGATGGTTGCCGACCGCCGTGAGTTTCAGCGCCACATCGGCGCTACCGGTCACCTTGGCCTTGCCCTGCAGATCTGTCAGCAACGGCTCAGCCTGCACACCGGCCACCTTTTCATCCAGCGTGAGGCGCGGCTGCTTGCCGCGCACATCCACGCCGATGTTGCCGGTGTAAGTGCCCTGGTACAGGTTCGCGCGCGCGGGGAACACATGCACCAGACCGTCCTTGGCCGACACCGTGATGTTGACGTCGCTGCTGCGCAATTGATAAGCCTTCAAGCTGCCGATGTTCAAGCTGCCGTTGAGATTGAGCCCGCGCAATGTTTGCACCGGGAACAAGCCGGCGGCGGCTTTGCGCTTGCCGTTGGCTTTGGCATTAGCCTTGGCACCGGTCTTGACCTGGGGCTTGGCATCGGCCGCAGCCTTTTTAGACACTGCTGGCGCGGCGTCAGCCGCCTCGGGTTTGCGCGGTGGCAGATAACGATCGAGATCGAGGTTATCCAAGACCAACTTGAACGTGTAGGCTGGCTGCGTGAAATTGTTAACGCCGAACGTGCCGGTCACGGCGCTATCGTCCAACTTCATTTTCAGATTGGACACGTGCACGCTCGCGGGCGTCGCCGTGAACGCGAATGCGGCTTCCGCCTTGTCCAGCACGCCACGGTCGCTGGTCTTGGGCAAGGGCTGACCCAAGGCCTGCAAGACATTACGCGGGACGCAGGGGTCCAGGCGCAGATCACCCGCGAAGCGCGGCGCGTCACCGCCGATGTCCGTGCCGCGCACTTGTCCGAGCAGGGTGAGTTCCAGCGTACTCAGAACGAGATCCTTGATCTCCAGCGTACGCTGGTCCGACGCATATGCCAGTTGCGCGGCAAGTTCGGCCTCCAGCCGCCCACCGGGCAGGTCCTTGCCACGGGCTTTGATGTCCACCTTGAGATCGCGCACCGCGATGCGCTGGAATGCCTGCGTCGGCGTGACCTGGCCGCTGAGCTTGACCATGGATTCGCTCATCGGCGCGCCACTCTTGGCGACAAAATCCAGCGCCACGCTAATCGGCTGATCGAGGCGAATCGCGCCAAGCTGCAGATTCAGATGTTCGATCGACTGCTGTGTACCCGCCGCCTGGTCGTCCCACAGTAAGCGCGCATCGCGCACCCGCACGCCGCCGATCGCCAGTGCGGCCATCGATGCTGCTGCGGATTCACCGGCCGCTGGGGTTTTATCCTGAGCCGCGCCAGGGGCCGCGCCAGGATCCGCACCGGGCGCCACCTGGGCCGGCAGCAGGTCCGCCCAGTTGGTGCGTCCGTCCTTGGCCTTGGCGAGATTGATCTGCAAGCCGTCCAACAACACCGTGGACATTTCCACGTCCTTGCGCAGCAGGGGCAGCAGTTTCACGCGCGCCTCGACCGCGGTGATCCGGGCAAAGGGCGCGTCCCCAAACCCGGCGGCGTTGGCCAGACGCACCTCGCCGATCTCCACCCCCAGCCAAGGGAACACCGACCAGCCGATATCGCCGGCGATGACCAGCTCGCGCCCGGTCTTCTCCTTGACCAGCGCCGCGATCCGATCGCGGTAGTTGTTGGGGTCCAAGACGCGCGGCAGGATCAGCGCGGCGGCGGCGACCACCACCACCAACGCACCCAGCAGGATACCCACAAAGCGCAGTACGGTTTTCATGCCAACAGATCCTTTTGCGGGTGAATTCAGCGGCCTGACGGAGCAGGTGCGGCCCCAGTATAAACCAAGCCTCCCAGCACGACCGCCACAAGCCGACTTTTGTCAGCCCCGCGCCCTTGAATTCCGTCCCGCGCGGGACTATTGAACTAGTATGGTAGCCGCGATTCCTCCATCCCCTCCAATACCCGGCGGCGCGCACGCTGGCCGTGCAGCGTCCGCCGTCCGCTTTCTCTGTACGTTTGAACGAAGGAGTATGCTCATGCAACAAAATTGTGTGGTAGTCGCCGGTGGATCACGCGCACGTTTCTTCACCCTCAACGAAGCCGAATTTCCGGAGATGCAGTCCGGACCCAATCTGTGCGAGGTCAACGATCTGGTGAACCCTGAGCAAGAGGCCCAGGGCAACGAACTATGGAGCGACACCAAATCCGGGCGCAACCGGGGTGGCGCGGGCGGTGGCACGCATGGCTATGACGATCACCGCAGCCAGCACGAGGACGAATACGAGCGGCGCTTCGCCCGCGATATTGCCCGCGAGGCCGCGCGCTTGATCGAAAAGAGCAGCACCCGGCAACTGGTGCTGGTGGCGCAGAAACGCATACTGGGCTTTCTGCGCAATGAACTGGATACGCTCATCAAGGCCGGTGTCGAGATCCGCGAACTGGCCAAGGATCTGACCAAACTGTCCACACTGGAATTGCACGAACATCTGGCGCGGGAACATCTGATCCCGCAACGTCGCTCGCCGGCACTGTCATAACACGCGTTCGATCGCCGGGCGCTGCCAGGTACCCCGGCAGCGCCCGGCGTCGTCAAGGGTTTGGAGTAAGACTGAAATCGAGCGGGGAAGTGGAGCGGGTGATGGGAATCGAACCCACGCTAGTAGCTTGGGAAGCTACAGTTCTACCATTGAACTACACCCGCCAGTGGCAGCGATTCTAGTGGGTCTCCCGGCCGGTTACCAGTCCGTAGCCTGGGTTGAATGCAGTGAATCCCGAGCTAGGCGCCATTTAATAATTCAGCGATACAGCCCCTCAACCACATCACCGAACCGCTCCAACACCGCCAAGCGTTTGAGCTTGAGCGTGGGTGTCTGCAAACCGTTCTCCACCGTCCAGTCATCTAGAAACAGTGCGACGCGGCGAATCTTGGCGTAGCCGGGAAAAGCGTGCAAGGCATGGCGCACCTGCTTGAGAATCTTGGCGTGTAGGCGTGCGTCGTCGAGACTTTCCGGCGCATACGGATCGATACCGAATTGTCTGGCGAGTCCGAACCAGTGTTCCGCATTCAGCACCAGCAAGGCACCGAGATAGGCGCGGCCTTCGCCGACCACCAGCGCCTGATCGATCAGAGGATCGAGACAGATCGCCGCCTCCATATCGCCGGGTGGCACCTTCTCGCTGTTGGACAGCACCAGAATGTCCTTGATGCGGCCGGTGATGTACACATGGCCGCGCTCGATATGCGCTTGGTCGCCGGTGTGCAGCCAGCCGTCGGCATCGATCATCTGCGCGGTCGCCGTATGATTGTTCCAATAACCGAGCATCACGCCAGGGCCGCGCGCCAGCAGTTCTGCGTTCTCGCCGATACGCAGTTCGGTACCGCGCAGGGGTACACCGACGCTGGCCGGTTCGTTGTCGTCCGGCAGGTTCACGCTCAACACCGGGCTGGTTTCGGTCAGGCCGTAGCCTTGCAGAATCGGCACGCCCAAACCGATGAACAATTGCGCCACTGGAAACGGCAAGGCGGCGCCGCCACTGACCGCGGCACGCAGCCGCCCGCCCAGTTTCTCCACGACTTTGCTGGCGACTAATTTCTGCAACGCCGGCCACAGCGGCACCAACAGCGCATTCGCGCGACGTCCCTGCTGCTGCAGAAACACCTGCCAGCCGACCTGCACCGCCAGCGCGAACAGCGCGCGCCGATACCAGGGCGCCTGCCCCATCTGCTCCTGAATGCGCCCGTAGACGCGCTCGAAAATGCGCGGCACGGCGATCAGCAGCGTCGGCCGCACGGCTTGCAGATCCTCGGCCAATTGCCCGATGGAGCGCGCATAGGCCACGCACGCGCCGGCCATGATCGGCAGGTAATAGCCGGCGGTGCGTTCGAGCATATGCGACAACGGCAGGAAGGACAGGAACAGATCGTCCTGATAGACATCGATCATGGTCAGCCCCGCGTGCGCGACCGACAGCATATTGCGATGGCTGAGCATGACGCCCTTGGGCCGGCCGGTGGTGCCCGAGGTATAGACGATGGTCGCCAGATCGCGCGGATCGGCCGGGTACGGCGCGGGCAGATCGGCGCGCGCGGGTAACCACGCGCCGGCAGCGATGCTGCGGGTATCGAGCGACCCCACATCCTCGGCGTCTTCGGCATCGAGCAGCACCACCCGTTGCAGATGTTCCAATCTCGACAGTGCCGGTGCCAGCCGCCGCCAGTGCGTCGCGGAGGACATCAATAACAACCGGCACTGGGCGTCAGTCAGGATATGGACGACGTTCTCGGGCCGATCCTCGGTGTACAGCGGCACCACCACCAAGCCCAGATAGTGCGCGGCCAGATCGAAGGCCACCCATTCAGCGCCGTTGCGTAATTGCACAGCCACCCGCTCGCCGGGGCGCAATGCCTCCCGCGCCAAGGCCGCGCACCAGCGCGCCACCTGCGCGCCCATGGCAGCCCAGTCGAGTGCCCGCCAAGTCTCGGTCTGCTTATCGAAATAGCGATAGGCCGGGTGGTGCGGCGTGCGTCGCAGACGCTCCTGGAACAGGCCCGCCAGGGTTCCCGCGCGCTCCACCGGGATAATGTCTTCGGTCCGCTCCTGCATGCCTGCTCCCGCGCCGCGCCGCGCCTGTTTTGATGTAGAATCCCGGTCAGATATAAAATTTCGGGCACATGTTCGCACGATTCGATGCCGCCCCAAACAACCGCAGCCTAACCGCCATGATGCCCGTCATAATGCCCACCATATTGAAGATTACCGTCAACGGAGAACCCCGTGAGGTCAGCGCCGGTCTGACCGCCGCGCAACTGGTGGACCTGCTGGAACTCGGCGGCCGCCGTCTGGCCATGGAAATAAACCGCGAAATCTTGCCGCGCAGTCAGTATTCCGGGCATGCATTGCGCGAGGGCGATCACATCGAGATCGTGCAAGCCATAGGCGGCGGCTAAACACGTAGCCTGGGTTGAGCGACAGCGAAACC
>JACRMO010000122.1 GCA_016214925.1 Gammaproteobacteria bacterium | reverse complement strand
TTTTTTTACCTGTCAGGCGAGGACTGACGGTAGTTGCTTGGTCAGTGCCTGTTTATCCGCATTGGCCGTACCCGCCAGCGCAAAACCCAACAACGCACCGCTGGCATCCTGGAACAGCGCACGCACACCCGCTGCATCGAGTTGAATATCCCAAGCCCCGGCAGCGCCCATTGCCGGCGGTGCGACCACCAAGGGGCAGGCAGGTGTTTTAACCACGACCGGCATGGCCGGGTAACTGACCGGCGTGAGTTCCCCGGCTAGGGTTTTGGCTAACGTGCGCGCGCCCTGCATCAAGGGCATGACAAACGGCAGTACCAGTCCGGCCACTTCGGCGCAGTCGCCCAGGGCATAGATAGCCGGATCAGAGGTCGCCAGATACCGGTCTGTGACGATGCCACGGTTCACAGTCAGGCCAGCCGCCGCGGCCAGTTGCGTGCGCGGACGCAGGCCCACGGCGCTGAGCACAACATCGGCCATCAGGCTGGAACCGTCGTTGAAGCCGATGCGCAGACCCTCGGTAGTTCTATCGACTGTGCTGGCCGAGACACCGAAGTGCCAATCAATACCCACCGTGCCGAGCATATCGCGCAGGCGTGTGCCCATGGTCTCGGGTACCAATCGACCCAGCGGATGAGTGGCGATGTCGATCACCGAAACCTGATAACCGGCCGCCGCAAGATCGTTGGCGAATTCACAGCCGATCAGGCCGCCACCGAGGATGGCGATGCGCTGTTTGCCTTCAATGGTGTTGCGAAAGCGCGCGTAATCCTGAATGTCATTGACACTCAGCACCTCCGCAACCGCATCGCCCTGTAGCGGCAAACGTATCGGGTCCGCACCCAAGGCGAGGATCAACTTTGCATAGCCGCGGTCACCACCATCGAAGTACACATGCCTTTCATCTCGATCAATCGCGGTGATGTGCGTGTGTGTGAGGATCTCGGCATGCAGCTCGCTCGCCATCTGCGCCGCGCTGGCGGTAATCAATGTCTCCGCGGATTTTCCCTGCGCGAACGCATTCGACAGCATTGGCTTCGAATAAAAATCGCCCGCATCCGTCGAGATCAGCACCAGTGGCGTATCCGAGTCCAGCTTGCGGAATTCCCGGGCGGCGGTGTAACCCGCCAACCCGGTTCCGGCGATCACGATGGGTTTCATATCGGCGTGCCTGTCAGGCGACTTCGACCATTTCGAAATCGGCCTTGCCGACACCGCAATCCGGGCAGGCCCAGTTGTCGGGAATGTCCGTCCAGGCCGTGCCCGGCGCGATACCCTCGTCCGGGAGGCCGAGCGCTTCGTCATAGATGAAACCGCAGACCACACATTGCCACTTCTTCATGTCTATCACCTCAAGTTAATAATCGATTGTCGATATCGTGAATGTATTTCAGCCGTCAATGCGCGCCAAGGTTTCACGGTAATGGTTAGCGTGCTTCTCCTCGACCTTGGCCAGCGCGGCGAAGCGCTTCGCGGCCTTCGCCAGGGTGGCCTGGAACTGCGCGGCGTGTTCCTTGGACTCGGCGATCTGCTCGTCGAATTCACGCACCGCATCGCTGCGCTGTTCCTGTTCGGCCAGGTGGCGGAACTGCGGGTACATCTCGGTGTACTCGTAGGTCTCGCCGGCGATGGCGAACTCCAGGCACGTGGCCGGGGTCAGCTGGCTGGCCGGCATGAGCAGGTCCAAGTGACCCCAGGCGTTCTGGATCTCTTGGGCCGCAGTGGCTTCGAAGACCGCTGCCGTTTCGATGTCGCCGTGGGTACGGCAGAGCTTGGCAAAGTACAGGTACTTGATATGGGCCATCGACTCTCCGGCCAAGGCGGCTTCGATATTCTTAATCGTGACAGAGTCTTGCGTGTTCATCTGTATCCCTCCAGGGGGTGGTTGGCTGGTGACGGGTACAGAGTAGGGTTTGGCCAGAAATTGGGCTAATTGATTGTTGGTATTTATACGATAGTTTATGACTATTAACGGTTCACCGGATGGATACCACTTAAGCCACTGTCGAGAATCGCTTGGCGCAGTGCCTCGATGGCCTGCGGGCGCGGAAAGCTGACTCGCCAAGTGAGCGCAACACGCCGGTGCGGTTCCGGCGCGGCGAAGCGACGGATGGTTACCAGCCGTTGTGCATAGCGGTCGGCACCGGCCGCAGTAGCCGGGAGCACGGTAATGCCCATACCGCTGGCGACCATATGCCGAATGGTTTCCAGCGACGTACCTTCCACGGTCTGTGTTAACGACTGCATATCGATGCGCTGCGCGCAGGCCGGACAGGCATCGAGAATTTGCGTGCGGAAGCAATGTCCACTGCCGAGCATGAGCAATGTTTCGCGCGCCAGATCGTCCGCATCGATCAACGCTTTTTCCGTCCACGGATGGCTGCTTGGCATCACCACCACGAATGGCTCGTCGTACAGCGGCAACGTCACCAATCCGGGTTCTTCGAATGGCAAGGCGACCAGTGCGGCATCTAACTCGCCTTGGCGCAGACGTTCGCGCAAACGCGCGGTGTAGTTTTCCTCGATCACTAGCGGCATGTGCGGTGCGCGTTCATGCAACGCCGGTATCAGATGTGGAAACAGATACGGACCGATGGTGTAGATGGCGCCGACGCGTAATGGACTGGCGAGCTGGTCGCGACCGCCCACGGCTAGTTGTTTGAGGGTATCGACGTCCTCCAGCACGCGCTGTGCCTGCTCGACGATACTCACGCCGATCGGTGTGAGCGAAACATCCAGCTTGCGACGCTCGAACAATTGCACACCGAGTTCGTCTTCGAGTTTTTTGACGGCGACACTTAGGGTTGGCTGACTGACATGACAGTGCTCGGCGGCGCGACCAAAGTGGCGCTGCTGCGCGAGCGCAACGACATAACGGAGTTCCGTGAGTGTCATATCAGTCCGCTGCGTCGAAATCGCTCAGCCAATCGCGCGGGCGCAGAAAGATGTCATACAGGCGCGCCTCGGGCGTGCCCGGTGCGGGATGCCAGTCATAGCGCCACGTTACCTGCGGTGGTAGCGACATCAAAATCGATTCCGTGCGCCCGCCGGATTGCAATCCGAACAACGTGCCGCGATCGTAGACCAGATTGAATTCGACATAACGGCCGCGACGA
Source organism: Gammaproteobacteria bacterium (assembly GCA_016214925.1). Taxonomy (GTDB): domain Bacteria; phylum Pseudomonadota; class Gammaproteobacteria; order Thiohalobacterales; family Thiohalobacteraceae; genus JAHJQQ01. Next base: position 1,429 of record JACRMO010000122.1, on the reverse strand, counting down.
TAGCATTGAAATTCGCGTTCGCGGTCGCCGTAGGGATGATCCTTGCGACGTTCGACGATGGGCAGATAGGCCGGCAGATAATGATCGCCGACACTGCGCAGAAAGGCGAAGCATTGCTCGAACCCCCCGACATTGAGATCGTCGAAGAACAGGCCGCCGATGCCGCGCGGTTCATTACGGTGCTTGAGATGGAAATACGCGTCGCACCATTTTTTGTAGCGTGGATAGACATCGTCGCCGAACGGTGCGCAGGCCTCGCGCGCGACGCGGTGCCAGTGCACGGCATCTTCCTCGAAACCGTAATACGGCGTCAGATCGAAACCGCCACCGAACCACCACACGGGTTCGGCATCGGGCTTGCGCGCGATGAAAAAGCGCACATTGGCATGCGACGTCGGCACATAGGGATTGCGCGGGTGAATCACCAGTGAAACGCCCATCGCCTCAAAATCACGGCCGGCGAGTTCGGGGCGGTGCGCGGTGGCCGATGGCGGCAGACCTGTGCCATAGACCTTGGAGAAATTGATGCCGGCCTTCTCGAAGACCGTGCCTTCCTCCAATACGCGTGAGCGTCCACCGCCACCGCCGGGGCGATCCCAGGTGTCTTCGCGGAACGGCGCGCCGTCAATCGCGCTCAGGGCATTACAGATGTGGTCTTGTAGATCGAGCAGGTAGCGCTCTACGACGGTGGTGTCGAGTTCCGACATGGTATCCCCGGCTGCGGACAGTCATAAATTGCCGGGGATGATACACCAGTCGGAACAGGCTGCCTTCAGGCGGCGGGAACTTGAGTTTCCAAGGTCACACGGTTGCGGCCGAGTCGCTTGGATTGATACAGCGCACTGTCGGCGCGCGCGATGAGACTTTCCGGCGCATCGCTCGCCTTGAAGTTGGCGATGCCGAGGGACAGCGTGACGCCGCCGATCGGCTGCTGTGTATCGGTGCGACGCAGACGTTGGCTTTGCACGCGCGCGCGCAAGGATTCGGCCACGGCCAGGGCACCGCGCAACGGTGTGTTTGGTAGCAGGATGGCGAATTCCTCGCCACCGAAACGGGCGACCAAGTCCTGGCCTTTGAGCGAGTCTTTGAGGATGTTGGAGACAAAGCGCAACAGCTTGTCGCCGATCAAATGACCATGGTTGTCGTTGAAGTGTTTGAAATGGTCGATGTCGGCCATGATCAGACACAACTCGCATCCGGTTTCACGCGCCAGCTCGGTTTGCTCCTGCAGTGCGGTATCGAAGGCCTTGCGATTGGCCAAGCCGGTCAAGGCGTCGGTTGACGCTTCGTGGCGCGCCTCTTCGAGCTGGGAGCGGAGATCGTCCAGTTCATGGTTGGTGCGCTCGAGCTGTTTTTCCAATTGGCGATTGGATGTTAGCATCTGATGCGTTTCACCCATGAATTCATTGACCAGACGGCGGAACTCGCC
>JACRMO010000022.1 GCA_016214925.1 Gammaproteobacteria bacterium | reverse complement strand
TGCCCGTGATCAACGCGCTCACCGACCGCTGCCATCCCTGCCAGTTGCTCGCCGACATCCAGACCTACATCGAGCACCGCGGCGACATCCGCGGGCGTACCGTGGCCTGGATCGGCGACGGCAACAACATGTGCAACTCCTACATGGGCGCCGCCAAGCAATTCGGATTCAAACTGAACGTCGCCGCGCCCGCAGGCTATGAACCGCCCGCCGAGTTCGTCGCCTGCGCCGCCGGCCACGTCGAAGTCGGCAACGATCCCGAAGCTGCCGCGCACGGCGCCGATCTGGTGGTCACCGACGTGTGGGCCAGCATGGGCCAGGAAGAGGAACAGGCCGCGCGTGCCAAGGCGTTCGCCGCCTTCCAGGTCGATGCCAAGCTCATGCGGCTCGCAGCCAAGGATGCCTTGTTCATGCACTGCCTGCCCGCGCACCGCGGCGAGGAAGTCGCGGCCGAGGTCATCGACGGCCCGCAAAGCGTCGTGTGGGATGAAGCGGAAAACCGCCTGCACGCGCAGAAGGCATTGCTGGAACTGCTGCTCACCTGATACACACGTTTCCCCGCCCGTGCCAACCGCCGGAACAGCCGGTGGTACTGCTGCGTGGATGACTGTTAAAAGTCGCCCCAATCGGCAATCACCCAGACAAAAGTCAATTTCTCACCCCTTATACGCCCACCTTTGGGATATGTTTCCCATTATAATTACGCCACATGACGCTATCCGGGGCGGCCTGCCTCACTTAGCCAAGTGGTATCACAACCGACTGACTTGCATTCCAACCGGTTTGAAGGACATCAATATGCACACACACATGCGCAACACAACGATCGCGACACCCTCTATGTTCAGATCTCGTTTTTCCGCTTGGACCCTGGCGGCTTCTCTTGCGATGGCGCCAGGCATTGGCTCTGCGGCGGTCATCGGTTTTTTGGGCAATTTCGACGTCATCAATGACACGGGCAGCACCGCGCACGGTTTTGAAATCGACCTCGAAGGGCTGCATAGCAGCGACATAACCGACACCTTCGGCGGTGTGGGCCGAGGCTTCCCCAGCGGGCGCGGCTTCGATCCCTCAACCAGCGTGGAGCGCTACGGTGCCCCGACCATTACCGAATATTCGAACGGTTCGACGTTTGGCACCAAGATAACCTACCTCGGTCTCTTCGATGGCAGTAACTGGGATTACGGCACACCCAGCGGCAGTTTCATTACGCCTGGAGACAATTGCTGGTCCGGTGGCGGCGTTGGTTATGGTGCAAGTACACCTTGCGATCACTTTGGCGTGGGCACCACCACGAATGCCACCAAGACCACGTACAGTTGGCTGATTGAGACTGGCACACTCGGCGTACTCAGCAATGGGGTGGTCAATCTTCCTGCCCCGGCCTGGAATGTCATCCCTGACCCCGTCGTCGGAGCACCCCCTGTCGTCGTGGCACAGATTCAGGCGCCGGCGCCTGAAAATGAAGCGCAGTTCGGCGAAGCCATTTGGGTAAAGGTTTTCACCTCCGAGTTTGAAGATCCCATCGGCCTGGAAGAACTCGTGGGCGATAACGCCAAGGTTCAGCAAGCGGTAACCGAAATCGAATGGCAACTCTTGCAGACAGATCCGGGTAACCCACTCGCCGGACAACTGGAAAGCGGTTACGGAGCCCCGGTCGGTCCGAATGCCGCGTCTATCCTGCGGCGCTATGAGTTCTTCAAATATGCCGGGGAATACGACCCGGAAACTCACCAAGCCTTGGTGGGCAGCGACTCGCACCCACTGGATTCCGAAATCGGCACGTACATCGGCGCGCAAAATGCGGCGGCCAATCTGAATGCCGTGCCCTTGCCTCCGGCCTTGGTATTATTGGGCTCTGGACTGGCGTTCCTTGTCGGTGGATTCGGGCAGAAGAAAAAACTCACCTAATCGCAGCTCGCATTTCTCTAGAGAAAAGCCGCCTCATCAGGCGGCTTTTTTTGGCTTACTGAATCGAGAAACGTGATCGTTGCGGATTGAGTCCGTAGATCTTCTATGCGCGCGGCACGACCTAATACACTTTCTGCATCATCCGTAGCGGTATCCTAGCCATGCGCCAGCCGACCTTGTCATGCCCCATCCTACCGAGCGGGGATTGAGTCCGATGCATGACACCCTGAACCATGGCGTATTCCTGGATCTGGATACGTTGCATCCGCAGGATCTGGATCTCACCGCGCTGCGCGCCACCCTGCCGCGTTGGGACATGCACGACTTCACCGCGCCCGCCGATGGCGCGCGTCGGCTGCAAGACGTCGCGGTGGCGATCACCAACAAATTCGTCATCGACGCGGCACTGCTGGCGCGCACCCCGCAACTCAAACTAATCTGCGTCGCCGCCACCGGCACCAACAACGTCGACCTAGCCGCCGCCGCGGAACACGGCATCACGGTGTGCAATGTCACCGGTTATGCAACGGCCTCGGTGGTCGAACATGTGTTCGCGTTGATGCTCGCGCTGCAACGGCGTCTCACTGAGCAACAACATGCCGCACACACTCTGTGGGCGCACCAACGCGGCTTCTGCGTACTCGACTACCCGACCACGGAACTGCACGGTAAGACGCTGGGTATCGTCGGCTATGGGGAACTCGGTCGGGCGGTCGCGGCGGTCGGCAGCGCATTCGGTATGCAGGTGCTGATCGCGCAGCGTCCCGGCGGTGATGACCGCGAGGGGCGCGTTCCCTTGGACGATATGCTGCGCAGGGCGGACGTACTGAGTCTACATTGCCCGCTGACGAACACGACGCGCGGCCTGATCGGCGCGCGCGAACTGACGCTGATGAAACCCAGCGCACTGCTCATCAATACCGCGCGCGGCGGTCTCGTCGACGAGGCCCCGCTCATGCACGCGCTGCAACAGAATCGGATCGGCGGGGCCGGCGTGGACGTGCTAATCGAGGAACCGCCACGGCAGAGCAATCCACTGCTGATGCACAAACTGCCGAATCTGATCGTCACGCCACATGTCGCCTGGGCCAGCCGCGAAGCGCGGCAGCGTCTGGTCGATGAGGTTACGGCGAATATCCGCGCCTATCTCGACGGCACACCGCGCAACCGTGTAGTGTGATTCGCGTAACTTATGGATTCACCCGCTGCCAGGAATTTTCGTTGAGATAGACCTCGTACTTGGCCCAACGCGCGAAGTCCTGACGTGTGCAGGTGCCGGTCGAGCGTCGCTCGGCACCCGCCACGCCCTTGAAGATCAACAGCCCGTCGGCCGTGTGGTCCGGTCCCTGGTCCACCACCTGACGCACCGACCATTCGGCGCCGTACTTGCCATTGGAATAGTAATGGCCGAGGCGGATCGACGTCACCGACAGGTGATCGCGCTGGGCATGCTGCTCGGCGAGACGGTAGATGTGTTCCAATTCCTCGGCCGTGACGTCGACCTGGGAACCGATGTGCTTCAGTGCATATTCGAGGTCGCGGCTGTTCAAGGCCGTCTCCGGTACGGCTTCCTGCCTCGGCGGCAACAGATGCCGGTGCAAGTGCAACGGATAGCGTCGCCAGGCAAAGGGGTAGTTCAACAATAACGCCGCCAGCAGCAGCACCGACACATTCAATCCCACCGGCATGACGGCATAACCGAAACCCAGCGCCTGGATCTGCGGGCCGCCCAGCACCGCCACCAGCGCGGTACCGCCACTGGGCGGATGGATACAGCGCAGATAATGCATGGCGATGATCGTCAGCCCGACCGCCAGAGCACCGGCCGTCGGGACATGCGGCACCCAACGCGCACACGCGACACCGATCAGTGCGGAAATCACATGCCCGCCGCACACACTCCAGGGCTGGGAGAATTTGCCGTGCGGCGCTGCGAATACCAGTACGGCGGAGGCGCCCATCGAAGCGACCAGATAGGGCAGCGCGTGGCCGGTCAGCACTTTGGAGCTGGCCCAGGCAACGACGAGGATGCCGATAAAACCACCTATCCCGGATAACCACTTTTCGCGATGTTCGGTGGTGTCGGCTTCGATGCCCAGAAAGGCCGCCAGGGTTTGCAGTTTCATAGCGTTCGTTTCGTAGCGATGAAGGGAATCTGCTGCACTCTCGCGTATGTCGAGGGCATGCAGTTTACCCTGATTCGCGCACCTTGACGCCGATCAAGTATCTTGGCAAGTACCTGCCCGCACCCTGCGGTATACTGATGCCTATCCCGCGTAGACGCGATAGGTGACGGCATGATTTGGGATTGGGAATTTGGACTTCTGACGCTCGCCCTCGGTATCGGCGTGGGCTTTCTGCTGACGTGGCGCATCGCGCCGCGCGGCGACCGCATCCGTGAACTGGAGCAGGAACTGGCATCCGCGCGCGCGGAACTCGCGGCGTATAACGACAAGGTCAACCAACACTTCCAGACCTCCGCGGCCTTGTTCGAGGATATGACGGAACGTTACCGCGCCGTCTATCAACACATGGCCAGCAGCGCCCAGACACTCTGCGCACAACGACCGCCGGCACTGCATCTGGATTTGCCCGCGTCGCCACGCCTGAACCAACCGGCGCATACGACCGAGGCGGACACCCCTGCCCCGACCGCCGACATGGATACCTATGACGAGGATACCTATCTGGGCGACGCGCCACACATCCCGGAACTGACCGAGGAAGTGGCTATAACGTCGTCTCCGGGACGACCGCCCGAGCAAACCCCACCGGCCACAACGCACTGAGCCGTATCACCCCGTTACCAGGCCCCGCCACATACCCCTGAATATCCTGGGTTATCCGATAACGGCCCCGGCCCCGGGTGACGACTGCAAAGCCGTTGCGGAACGCCTTGGTCTACACTCCCTCGGCATGCCCCGCAGATAAGCCTGCCTGCGGGTCGCGCCTACTGTATAATCCGCGCTCTTTTTGGTTCAGGTACTCCACCGTGATTGAGAAACTCCGCAACATCGCCATCATCGCCCACGTCGACCATGGCAAGACTACCCTGGTCGACCAGCTTCTGAAGCAGTCCGACACCCTCGACGAGCGCACCAAGCTCGAAGAGCGCGCCATGGACTCCAACGCGCTGGAAAAGGAACGCGGCATCACCATCCTGGCCAAGAACACCGGCGTGCGCTGGCGCGACTACCGCATCAACATCGTCGACACCCCCGGACACGCCGACTTCGGCGGCGAAGTCGAGCGCGTGCTGTCGATGGTCGATTCCGTGCTGCTGCTGGTCGATGCCGTCGAAGGCCCGATGCCGCAGACGCGCTTCGTCACGCAGAAGGCGCTGGCGCGCGGCCTCAAGCCGATCGTCGTCGTCAACAAGATCGACCGCCCCGGCGCACGCATCGACTATGCGCTGGACGCGACCTTCGATCTGTTCGACCGCCTCGGCGCCACCGAAGAACAATTGGATTTCCCGATCGTGTTCGCTTCCGGCCTGAACGGCTACGCCAGTCTCGACCCCGAGGCGCGCAGCGGCGACATGAACCCGCTGTTCGAGACCATCGTCGAGCGGGTGCATGCGCCGCAGGTGGATATGGAAGGCCCGTTCCAGATGCAAATCTCGCAGCTCGACTACAACAGCTATGTCGGCGTGATCGGCATCGGCCGCATCGTGCGCGGGCGCGTCAAGACCAATACCCAAGTCGTCATCGTCGATCACAACGGCAAGCGCCGCACCGGCCGCATCCTGTCGATCTTCGGTTTCCTCGGCCTCACCCGCGTGGAAGTGCCCGAGGCCAACGCCGGCGACATTATCGCCTTCACCGGCATCGAGGAACTCTATATCTCCGACACGCTGTGCGATCCGAACGCCGTCGAGGCGCTGGCGCCGCTGTCGGTGGACGAGCCGACCGTGAGCATGACCTTCCAGGTCAACAGCTCG
>JACRMO010000121.1 GCA_016214925.1 Gammaproteobacteria bacterium | reverse complement strand
GTCAAGATTCGTCTGAAGGCATATATCTCGACGACTTTACCAATGGCGTCGAGGTGGCTTGGAATACTGTCATCAATGCGCACTACGGAATTCAAGGAAACAGTCCATCCAACAACAATATACATAACAACACATTATTTGGATCCAGAAAGAGCCAGATAAACTTAAACGCGACGGTGGGCAACACCTCGCCGAATGCGGTGTATAACAATCAAGTCAATAATAATGTCGTCTTCTCCCTTTCGAGCGAACCGACGTATGAGCTGGACTCAAAATTCGACAGCACTGCGCAGTTCTGCGCCGCGGACAATAATAATTATTCATCGATGTACACGCCGATACACAGCAGAGAGCAGTTGCAGAACTGGACGATTATCAACGATTACACGTACGCGCAATGGCGGCAAACAACGTTACGCGACCAGAACAGCACTATGTTCGACACGTTTGGCATCTCGCCGACCAGGGTATCGTCGTACTCGGGTAACAATCTATTACTGAATCCGAATTTCGACGCGAACACCACATCATGGTCTTGTGATAGTGGAACATCCGCATGCTTGTCGTATGTAAGTGCGTGCGCCTCGGGCGGTGCATGTCTTGGTTATACTGTAACGCTGTCTTCTGGTTCAGATACGTATAGTGATTTCCGTCAAACCAATATCAATATTCAGAAAGATGTCGAATATCTCGTCGAATTCGACATGCATGCGGGCCGCGACGGAACGTTGACGTCATTCGCGATCATGCATAATCAGTCGCCCTATGAGAATCTCGGATTCAGCAAAAAGGTAACGGCCGGAACGCAGTGGAAGTCGTACAGCTATACCTTCAAGGCGAACGCCACACAGATGGCGTTAATGAATTTCAATCTGGGGACGAATGTTGGAGACTACATCGAAGTCGATAATTTCCGTCTTGAGCCGGTAACGCTGCAATACAACGATCCGAGTGATGACGCCAAAATCGTCGTCAATAAAACCAACGCGGTAATGGATATGTACTGTGAGGACTCGGGTTCAGACCCGGCGCGGTGCGGTGATTATTTCCGGTTCCCGGATGAACAGCAGGTTGTGTGGCCTATCACATTGCCGCCCAAGGATTCCGCGATTATTGTCTGGTCACAAAACCCCATGAAGGACACTGATCGAGATAGTGTTGCCGATCAGGATGATGCGTGCCCGGAAACGTTTGTGACCACGCCGGCCCGCGTGAATGGGTGCTCGTTCATTCAGAAGACTACCCAGGCTGATCTGGTAGTTGAAATCACAGCCCCATCTGTCGTAAATCAGGATGATTCGATTGCGTACACTGTTACAGTGACGAATCAGGGTCCCAATACAGCGAACAATGTGTCGCTTGCAGGACTAGATGGCTGCGTTCTTTCGAGCGCCACGATCGTCAGTGGTGAAATCGCCACGTGTAGCACATCAGTCAATGCTATGGATGTCGGTACGCTAAATCAGTCTGTGACTGTGTCGGCTGATGGGTACGACAATAACAAAACCAATAATACAGCGAATGCGACGACCTCTGTGCAGGGCGTACTCACCGTTATGAGATCCGGTACGGGCAGTGGCTCGGTGACAACCGATCCCGCCGGCATCAGTTGCGGCGCCACCTGTGCCGCACCATTCGATGCCAACAGTACCGTGATTTTGTCCGCAACGGCGGCGAACGACTCCACCTTTGCGGGCTGGGCTGGTTGTGTAGCCAATCCGGACAGTACCTGCACGATGACGATGGATGCCAGTAAGACAGTAACGGCGAACTTCGTGCTCAAGTCTTACACGCTTGCGCTGAGTAAGACAGGCACGGGTTCAGGAACGGTGACCGGTGACGGAACCTATACCCATGGCAGTACAGCCACTGTAACCGCTATGGCCAACACGGGATCGACCTTTACAGGTTGGACTGGACCCGACGGTGCCGAGTGCGCGACCGGATCGGTGTCGATGACCGCCGACAAGAGCTGTACGGCGACGTTCACGCTGAACACGTATGCGCTGACGCTAACCAAGACGGGGACGGGCTCGGGTACGGTGACAGGTGATGGAACATACAACTACGGTTCAACGGCCACCGTCACGGCCACCCCGAGTGCGGGTTCGGCCTTTGATGGCTGGTCAGGCACGAATGGAACCGAGTGTGCCACCGGTTCAGTGTCGATGACGGCAGATAAGGGTTGCACGGCGACGTTTACGCTGCTGACCTTCAAGAATCCGTCGGGCAATGCCGCGCAAACCGGTGGAGACAATAACGGATATCAGACCACGCCCGGCAATGCCTATGCGTATGATACGGCCGTTGCGATAGACACCAATAGCGGTAGCAATACCAACACGTCCTGTACGAACACAGGCAAGGACAAGCACAGCTTCTACAACTACGGGTTCTCGATCCCAGTCGGGGCGGCGATCAAGGGCATCGAAGTGAAGCTCAATGCCAAGGCAGACAGCACTTCAGGCTCACCGAAGATCTGTGTACAGCTGTCGTGGGACGGCGGCACAACCTGGACCACCGCCAAGAACACCGCGACGCTCACAACCGCGTTGGTGGACTATACCCTTGGCACGTCAGCAGATACTTGGGGTCATGCGTGGAGCGTAACTGAACTCGGTGACACCAAGTTCAAGGTAAGGGTCATTGATGTTTCAAGTAACACATCACGCGACTTCAGCTTGAACTATGTCGGCGTGAAGGTGACGTACTGAGTCTAGAAGACTGGAAGATCCCGCCGATGCGGGCAGAGTAACTTACTGTCTGCATCGGCGAGTCTTATCGGCATCTATGGCGTTGCGGTAACAACTGTATCTGACTACGCCGTCCTTTGCCCCCTCACGGGGTGTCGCAAGGCACGAAACAGCAGCCCTCCGGTAATCGCTCAATCACATCGACAGGTCCGGGACGACCAAAGAAGTAGCCCTGATAGGCATGGCAGCCCACGCCAGCCAGGAAATCCCGCTGCGCCTTGGTTTCCACCCCTTCGGCAATAACCGATATCCCCAGAGTGTGAGCCAGTGCAATGATGGTCCGGACAATCGCGGCATCGTTGGGATCGGTGAGTACGTCCCGTACGAATGACTGATCGATCTTTACCTGGTCCAACGGCAGACGCTTCAAATAGAACAGCGAGGAATAACCCGTTCCGAAATCATCCAGTGAAAAACTTACTCCGCGCGCCTTCAGGACAGTCATCTTGGTAATGATGTCCTCCACATTATCCAGCAGCAGACTCTCGGTGATTTCCAGTTTGAGCTTGCTGGGATCGGCGCCGGTTGTATCCAACACGGCCATGACCTGTTCCGTGAAATCCGGATGTCTGAATTGTCGGGCGCTGATGTTGACCGACACGGTCAGATGCGACAATGCCGGTCGTGTCGACCATGCCACCTGTTGCATGCAGGCGGTCTCCAGCACCCAGTGTCCCAAGGGCAGTATCAGTCCCGTTTCCTCGGCCAGGGAGATGAATTCGTAGGGCGATACCACGCCGCGCTCCGGGTGCTGCCAGCGCACCAGGGCCTCGACGCCCGTCATGTGACCCTCGCTGTCGACCTGCGGCTGATAGAAGAGGACGAACTCATTTCGATGCAAACCCTGGCGCAGGTTCGTCTCGAGAACCACGCGCGCATTGACCACCGCCTGCATGCCCTGGTCGAAAAAGCGCACGACATTGCGACCTGCCGCCTTGGCTTGGTACATGGCCAGATCGGCCTGCTTGAGCAATTCCTCGACAGAATCCCTGTGGCCTGAAAAGAGGGTTGCGCCGATACTGCAACTCGACGGCCCCCGGCCGTCGAGTTCATTGAATTGATTGAGCGTAACGCGGATCTTCTCGGCCACCTGCCGGGTCTGGGTCGCCGCCTCGTCTTGATTCTTGCTCAGCTCTTCCAACAGGATGACAAACTCGTCGCCGCCGAAACGTGCCACCGTATCGCCTTCGCGCACGCAGCCGACAAGACAGTGGGCGACATGCTCCAGCAACAAGTCGCCCTGGTCATGCCCCAGGGTGTCGTTGAGGGTCTTGAAGTTGTCCAGATCGATGAACAACAACCCACCACTGTGTCCGCTGCGTGAGCTGAGAGTCATGGCCTGATTCAGCCGGTCTTTCAGCAGCCGCCGGTTGGGTAGATGGGTCAGTGGATCGTAGAAGGCCAGGTACTTGATTTCTTCCTCGGCCAGCTTGCGCTCGGTGATGTCCTCGACGATCGACCAGATGTATTGTTTGCCATCGCTGCCGGTAATCAGCATGCCGTTGAGCCGCAACGGGATCGGCCTACCGTCCTTGCGTATGTACTCTTTCTCATAGGGACCATAGCAGCCTAGGGATTGCAATGACTCCAGTTGCCGCGCCTCCTCGGCGGCGTACTTCCTGGGGGTCAGCGCCCAGTAGTCGAGGGCTTGCAATTCCTCCTTGTTATAGCCGCAGATTTTTTTGAACGCCTCGTTGAACTCGACGTAACTGCCCTGCATGTCGGTCAAGGCGATGCCTAACGGCGACAGCTCGTAGAGTCCGCGTAGTTTCTCTTCGTTCGCGCGCAGCGCCCCCTCAGCCTGCAAGCGTTCGGCCTGTAGCGCGGTAATCAGCAATCCCGTCAACACCGTGGTTGCCATGTAGCTCCAGAGCAGAAACAGGCTGATCTGGGCATCCTGCAGGAAGAAAGTGCCATGGCCGGTGGCGGTACCCCAGGCGGCAACCAGCGAAAAAATCAGCCCCGCCAATGCCGCGCCGGTGACGCCAAGGCGCATGGCAGCCCAGACAAACAGGGGCAAGGTTAGGAATGCAAGCGGCATCGAATGGCCGAGCGCGCCATACGTCTGAAAAAACGCCAGCCAGGCGACCGGGGCGGCAACCAGCATCCAGAGCAACAACTCCTTACTGTTGCTTTTCAGCTGCTCGATATTCTTCCAGGTAACCGACAGCAGCAGCGGTGCGGCCAGCAGCACCCCCACGGTGTCTCCCATCCACCACGAAAGCCAGGCATAACTTACCGACTGCAACGAGAGGATCCCCGCCAGGAAAAGCGTCGTCACCCCACAGAATGCCGACACCGACATGCCCACGCAGGCGGCGGCCGTCAATGTGCCGACGTCTCTTTGACGGTCGAATTCCGGATGAAACCCGATGCGCTTGAGCCAGCGGCTGGCCAGGTACGGACCTAAGGTATTTCCCACGGCGATACCCGCGGCCACGGCCCACGGGGAACCCGTCGCAAGATTGACGAGAAACGCGCCGAGATAAATACCCGGCCAGACGCGTCGATCCCAGCGGAGCAATGCCGCCACCGCGATGCCGGTGGGCAGCCAGACAAGGGTGATATGCGTACCAACATACGGAATTTGCAGCCCGAGCCAGCCGGTAACGAAATAGGCCAGCGCAAGCAACAATTGTCTGATTATCAGAGGCACTGCATGAACCCTTCACCGTTTGTGAAACCAAGGATGACCACAACCCGTTGAGGAGGCAATTTATGTTCCAGCCGCTGCCATGACATGCGGCCACCGCTAAGCAGCGAAGGCCTAAGCCCGAGCCCGAGCCCGAATCCCGAGTCCGAATCCTGGCCGCGTAGCCCGGCTAGTCACCAGGGTGGGCATGGCGACGATTCGACGTGGCCAGTACAGGCAGGTATCCAGGTCATTAATATATGCTTGACCGTATATATGCTATAGCGTATATGTTGGTCGCATGGACATCGATTCCGAACTCTTCTTCAAGGCGCTCGCCGATCCCACACGCCTGCGCTGTCTGATGCTGCTGGCCAGCGAGCGCGAGCTGTGCGTCTGCGAATTGACTCATGCCTTGAATTTGATCCAGCCGAAGATCTCACGGCATCTGGCCACGCTGCGCGATCAGGGCATTGTGCTCGACCGTCGGCAGGGGCAATGGGTGTACTACCAATTGAACCCGGAGCTGCCAGCGTGGGCCAAGGCAGTCCTGCGCGAAACCGCGCGCGGCATCGGCGAACAAAAACTTTTCAGCCTCGACCGGAGCAAGCTCGCGCGCATGCCCAACCGGCCGGGCGCGGCCTGTTGCTGAGGGGCATGCATGAATCTGCTATTTCTGTGTACCGGTAACTCCTGTCGCTCGCAGATGGCCGAAGGTTGGGCGCGCCGGCTGAATAGTGAGTTGGGGGATGACTGGCTGACCGTGCAATCCGCCGGTATCGAGGCGCATGGTAAGAATCCGCGCGCCATCGCGGTGATGCAGGAAGCGGGTGTGAACATTTCCATGCAGGAATCCACCAAGCTCACCGATGCAATGCTTAACGCCGCAGATTACCTGGTCACGGTGTGCGGCCATGCCGACGAGCATTGCCCGGTGGTGCCGGGCCGTGTACGCAAGGAACACTGGCCGTTGACCGATCCCGCCAAGGCCACCGGTACGGAAGCGGAGATCATGGCGAATTTCCGCGCCAGCCGCGACGATATCCGCAACCGCGTCGCCGATCTGCTGCAACGTCTCCGTGCAGGCGAAATGACATGAGCGCGCAATGCGAAGTCACGGCCAAGCGCGCCAGCGGTGCGTCGCTGGGTGTCTTCGAGCGTTATCTGACCGTGTGGGTGTTTCTGTGCATCGTCGTGGGCATTGCGCTGGGACATTCCCTGCCGACACCATTCCAGGCCATCGGCCGCATGGAAATCGCCCAGGTCAATCTGCCGGTCGCCGTGCTGATCTGGCTGATGATCATCCCCATGCTCCTGAAGATCGACTTCGGCGCGCTGCATCATGTGCGCGAACACTGGAAGGGCGTGGGCGTCACGTTGTTTGTGAACTGGGCGGTAAAACCATTCTCCATGGCGCTGCTCGGTTGGATCTTCATCCGCGGCCTGTTCGCACCCTGGCTGCCGGCCGAACAGATCGACAGTTACATCGCCGGTCTGATCCTGCTCGCCGCCGCACCCTGCACGGCGATGGTGTTCGTCTGGAGTCATCTCACCAACGGCGAACCACACTTCACGCTCACCCAAGTCGCACTCAACGATGTCATCATGGTGTTCGCCTTCGCGCCCATCGTTGGCCTATTGCTGGGGCTATCGGCGATCACGGTACCTTGGGACACGCTGTTCCTGTCCGTGCTGCTATACATCGTTATCCCGGTGGTATTCGCGCAAGTGTGGCGTCGTCTGCTGCTGGCGCACACCGAGGATCCTGATCGACTGGCCCGCACCATCAAGACCCTCGGCCCGGTCTCGCTCACCGCGCTGTTGACAACCCTGATCCTGCTGTTTGGTTTTCAAGGCGAGCAGATATTGAAGCAACCACTGATCATCCTGCTGCTCGCCGTGCCGATCCTGATCCAGGTGTATTTCAATTCCGGGCTAGCCTATCTGCTCAGTCGCAAACTCGGTGTCGCCCACTGTGTCGCCGCGCCCGCCGCGCTGATCGGCGCGAGCAATTTCTTCGAACTCGCGGTGGCCGCCGCCATAAGTTTGTTTGGCTTCGAGTCAGGTGCCGCGCTCGCCACCGTCGTCGGCGTGCTGGTCGAGGTGCCGGTAATGCTGTCGGTGGTAAAGATCGCCAATGCCAGCCGCGGCTGGTATGAGCGCGGCTGATTTCTCTCCGGAACGCACACGCTCGCCGTTGTCCGGTCGGCACCTCGGCTCCGGGTACGCAGTTCAGTGGTATGCTGCGGTGTCGTTAACGCATCAATGGGAGCATTGGATTTATGCACGCTATCCAGTTGGAATCGGTACTGACCTGTCCGGCGTGCGGTCATGTCGAGACACTGACCATGCCCACCGACGCCTGCCAGTGGTTTCATGAGTGCCCGGCCTGCAAGACGCTGCTGCGGCCCAAACCGGGCGACTGCTGCGTGTTCTGTTCCTACGGCAGTGTGCCGTGTCCGCCCATCCAGCAGGCGCGCACCGCCGGCGAATCGGGATGCTGCGGTACCCGTGATTAGAAGGCCATCGCTACTCAGCGCGACGTAACCCGCACGCCATCGTCAATTGCATCGCTGGGATGCACGATGACCTGGTCATCGACATCAAGTCCCCTGACGATCTCCGCCGCGAAGCCGTTGTTGTGCCCGACCTCGACCGGGTGCAGTCGGGCGCGCGAGCCATCGTAGCGGAACACGGCCCAGCTATCACCGTGGCGGAACAGGGCGCTGGCCGGTATCTGCAACACAGCTTCGCCTTGCCAGAGGATGAAATCCGCTTCCACGCGATAACCGTCGCCGATACGTAGCCGGGATTCCAAGGGCGTGGTGATGTCGGCGATGATGCGCACACGTTGTTCTTCCACGCCCAAGGCGGAGATTTTGGTGAAGCCGGTGGGTTCGACCACGCGCACGCGGCCCGCGAGTGGATCGGGGCCGCCCCAGCGGGTGAATTCGACCGGCATGCCGGCCCCCATACCTGCCAGAATACGCACGGCATCGGCGGACAGCACTTCGATTTCGATTTCCAGTGCGGCAGGGTCGCCGACTTCGATCAACGCCTGTCCCGGGCCGACGACGCCTTCGCTTTCGCGTGGGATACCGAGCACGCGGCCGCTGATCGGCGCGTGTACGGTGACCTGTTCCGGATTTTGTCCGGCCGCGCGTGCGCCCGCGTATTCCAGCGCGGTACGCGCGGCCTCCAGTTCATGCCGCGCAACGTCCACGGCGAACGTCGCCGAACGCCGCGTCGCCTCGCTGCGTTGCACAGTCGCCTCGGCACGGTCGCGTTCTTCGAGCGAGATGCGGCCTCCGCATCGGTGGCCGCGGCGCGGACGTTCTGTTCGGCCATCTGTAGACCGGCCTCGGCCGCCGCCACGCGTGCCTCGGCCGTGGCGCGGCTGCGCGGATCGAGGACGTCGGCGCGCAGGGGTTCGAGTTCCACCAGCGTCTGTCCCTGTTCGATCGCATCGCCCACCTGCAGATCGATGCGCCGGGCATAACCCGCCACGGGGGCCGATACCACATAGCGATCGATCACCCGCGTGCGGCCTTCTTCCTCCACGGTAACGCGCAGCGGCGCGCGTTGCGCGCTCGCGATATCGACCGGTATCGGGCGCGGCATAAAGCCCCACGCCAACGCGGCGATCAGCGCCAGCGCGGTCAGTCCAAGCCCCCAATGTCGTGGCATAGTCATGCGCAAGTCTCGTGTCATTCTTTGGTTTTTAACACAGCGATCAAATCCAATCTATCCAGCCGCCGGCGCACGATCAACCCCGATATGATCGCCGAGGCCAGCACGATGCCGGCGGACAGCGCATAGGTGTCGGGGTTGAGGACCAAGGGCACGCGGAACAGTTCCTGGTGGATGGTGGCGATGAAATGCGCGGACAGCGCGCGGCCGACCATGAAACCCAAGGGGATGGCCGCCAGCGTGAGCAACGCCAACTCGCCAAGCAGAATGTAGGCGATCTCGCCGCGGGTGAAACCCAGCACGCGCAGACTGGCCAGTTCGCGGCTGCGTTCGGAGAGCGTGATGCGCGCGCTGTTGTAGACCACGCCGAAGGTGATCGCACCGGCCAGGCCGGCGATGAAGGTCATGAAGGTCAGCAGCAAATCGCCGATGCTCGCGTAATAGTTGCGGATGGCGTTTTCGTGTACCTGCACGCCGGCCACGCGCGGCATCTTCTTGAGCCGCGCATACACGTTCTCGCGCTGGTGTGCGTCGACGGCGAGAAAGGCGCCGGTGATCGCCCGATCCTCGCGCAGCAGGCGGTTGAGCGCGGCGAGATCCATATAGCCACCGGTGCCGATGTACTGCTGCACGAAGCCGACCACCGGCACCTCGCGCACCGGTTGGCTGCCGTCGAGCACTTCCACGGTGAGCAGATCGCCGGGTTTAAGGTCGAGGCGTGTACCCAGATAATCGGTCAGCACGATGCCATCCGGTGGAAAACTCACCGGTTGCAGATGGGTGTCCAGGGTGCGGTGCAAATCGGCGTCGGGGGCGAGGCCTTGGATGGCGGTGCGATAGATATGCTGGCCGTGCCGTAGCCGCACCGGCACCGCGCGTACCGGTTCGACACGTGTGACGCCCGGCAGCGCGGCGAGTTCGTGCAGCGCGCGATACGAGGTCGGTTCAGTGAAACTCACGGCGATATCTTCGCGCTGCGCCATGCGGAATTCCGCTTCGACCATGAAGTCGACCGCGTCAGTCATGAATGTGCCGGAGATCACGATGCCGCCGGCCAGGCCTATGCCGAGCACCGACAGCGCGGATTTGACCGGGCGGCGTTCGATGTGGCGCAGGATCATGCGGCTGGGCTGGCTCAACCAGCGTTGCAGGCCCAGGCGTTCCATCAACGTGGCGCGGTACAGCGGCGGCGGTTCCGGACGCATCGCCTGTGCCGGTGGCAGACGCACCGCGCGACGCACGGCGAATACGGTGCCGATCAGTGCCGCCACGGCCGTCGTCAGCGTCGCGCCCAGCACGATGCTCGGACGCAGTTGGAAATGCAGATAAGGGAAACGGTAGTACTCCATATACGTGTGCGACAGGCCCTGGCCCAGCCAGATGCCGGCGGCCACACCGGCGACGATACCCAGCAGCACGATGGCCACCACCAGTTTGGCATAGTGCAGACCAATCGACGCATTGCTGTAACCGAAGGCCTTGAGCGTGGCAATCTCTTCGCGTTGAGTGCTGACCAGACGCGTGACCACCATATTCAGCAAAAACACCGCCACGCCGAGGAAGATCACCGAGAAGGTGCGGCCCATTTGCTCCAGTTGAGTGAATTCCTGCGACAGAAAACGGTGCGAGAGCTGATCCTCGCGTCCGTAGGCGCCGAGTCCGCCATAGCGTTCCAGCACGGCGTCGAGCCGCTCGATGACATCGGCCTCGCGCGCGCCGCGTGCCAGCGTGAGCGTGACATTGTTGAAGGCGCCATCCATATCGAAGGCGGTCGCCAGCGCGTCATGCGCCATCCACAGCACGCCGAAACGCGCGAAGTCGGGAAAGATCGCGTGCGGGGAAATCTGGTAGATGAATTCCGGCGACAGGGCGATGCCGACGATGTTGAGCTGTTTGCGTTTGCCGTTAACAATCACACCCAAGCGGTCACCGGGTTTGAACGCGTGCGCCTCGGCGAAGGCGTCGCCGATGATGACTTCGTCGGATCGGTTTGGGTCCAGCAGACGTCCGGCGCGCAGATATAAACGGTTGAGATCGGCCCGGCCCGCGCGCGGCGCGGATACCAGCAGCCCGGACACCGGGTCGGTGAAACCCGCGATCTCGATCGTGACCGGCGCCCACACGCGCGTGGCGACCCGGTCCACACCGGGCAGTGCCGCGATGCGTTCGCCCAGGGATTCCGGGGCGCGCTTGAGCGAGGCGAAGATGTGCGCGAAGCCATAATCGCGGTAATAGATCGCGCGGGTGGTTTGCAACGAGTCGAGGGTGCTGATGGACATCAGCACCGCGGCCAGGCCCGCGCCGATCACCAGTGCAATCGCCAGCGCCTGGCCGCGCAGATACCAGAGATCCCGGAGCAGCTTGCGGTCGAGGGCGCGCATCTACCAGCTCAACTCGCGCGGCGCCTTGCGCGTCGCGTTGGTGTCGACGTGGGTAATCAAGCCGTCGCCCATGTAGATCACGCGATCGGCCATCTGCGCGATACTGGCATTGTGCGTGATCACCGCCGTGGCCGTGCCCAGTTCGCGGTTGACGCGTTCGATGGCCTCCAGCACGACGATACCCGTCGCCGAATCCAGCGCGCCGGTCGGCTCGTCGCACAGCAGCACTTCCGGATTCTTGGCTATCGCACGCGCGATGGCCACGCGCTGTTGTTCACCGCCGGACAGTTGGGCGGGAAAATGATCCAACCGATTACCCAGGCCCACCAATTCCAGCGCCTCCTCCGGGCGCATGGGCTGGCGCGCGATTTCGGTCACGACGGCGACATTCTCGCGCGCGGTAAGACTGGGAATGAGGTTGTAAAACTGAAATACGAAGCCGACGTGATAACGCCGGTAGTCGGTCAACTCGCGTTCGCTGGCGCGGGTGAGATCGCGACCACGATAAAGCACATGTCCGGCGGTCGGTGTATCCAGGCCGCCGAGGATGTTCAACAAAGTGGATTTGCCACTGCCCGATGGACCGAGCAGCACCACCAGTTCACCGCTGTAGAGGTCCATATCCACGCCGCGCAGTGCCTGCACCTCGACCTCGCCCATGGGGTAGACCTTGGTGACGCCGTGGACGTGAAAGACCACGTTGGGATCATCGGCCTGGGCTGCGGTCGGGTCGGGAGGGTTCATGCCGATGGCTGCTACGTATTGCTTGTCCTTCGGTTCACGATACGCCTTGGCAGGCCCTTGTGGTAGGACCACCAGACCACGCCGGCCAGTACGAGGATGCCGACGATGATCGCCGGCCACACGCCGGGACTCTGCTCCTGCCAGCCGAACATCTCCGCAATGACGCCCTTTATCTGTAGCAGGGAGATCACGGCCAGCAACACCTGGATAACGACCTGACCGCGATTGCGTTCGCGTTCGCGGACGATGTCGATATGGCTCTTGAGCTGATCCAGTTTGGCGAGCACGGCGCTGCGCCTGGCATTCGACCCGCGGCATTCGCAACCGGCCTCGAACAGCGAACGCTCGGTGATGTAGTTGAACATGTTCGGCAGGTACAGGGTATTCAACCGGCGGTCCGCTTCGATATGCGCGGCCTCCAGCGCGTCGAGTTTGGCGTTGGCATCGGTGAGCGCGGTATCCAGCGCGCGCTCCGCCATGTCGACCAGGGTTTCGTTGTACAGCAATGCGGCATGCGGCAGGATCAGATATGGACTGATGCCGACGCTGTCCCAGCACTCGCGCATGCTGCGGTCGTTGTCTGCAATGCTGATCAGCGTGCGGCGGTGGATGCGCAGAAACGCCGAGGAACCGGCGAAGGTCGGTTCCAGGGTATCCAGCGCCTCTTCATCGTCGATCTTATCGAAGTCGAAGATGCCGGTGACGATGCCACAGTAGGCCATGATGATGCGCCGATGCACACAGTTCTGCTGCATCCAGGCCTTGAGTTGGGCGCTGGCGTCGGCGCCGCCGGGTTCGCGCGCGTTGCGCAGGGTGTCGAACACATCGACATAGGGATTGTCAGCCGCGCCTTGGTCGGTGACGCAGTGTGAGCCGATCAGCAATTCCAGCGTGCCGCACTTCAGCTCCGGCGTCGCGCCGTTTTCCACCGGCAGACCGAGCAGACGAGGCAATCCTGCGGCGCTGCAGCTTTCCGTGCCGTTGTCGCCGAGCCGGAAACGGATTTTGTCCTTCAGGCCGGTGCGCTCGGTACGACCGTCGTAGAGGTGGATCAGCTTGATGAGGTCGAATTCGCTGAAGGTCTCGCCGGGGCGTGGCGTAATGACCAGATGCCAGATGCGCAGCCCGCAGTTCAGGAAGCGTGTCGAACTGACGAGAAGCTCCGCCTTGCGTTGCGGCTGCGGCGTGGCCAGTTGCGGGGAACGCCCCTCGGAGTGGTAGACAAACACCTCCGGATAATCGATGACGATCGGCCAACGGTTGTGCGGCCGGCGTTGTAGCTGCGGAGCCGCCGGCACGCTTTCCGTTCGGCTGCCGAAGGGCGGTGGATCTTGGAAACGGTAGGCGAGCAGATCCAGTTCCATGGATTCCATGACGCTGCCATGCGGATACACGAGCTCAGACGCCGGGCCGTTGCAGGCCTCGACATAATGCAGGCAGACGCCGACATCGCTCAGGGCGAGGACGGGGATCTCGGTGCGCGGTTGCGTGGTGTTGTTTTGCATGTGTCACTCGCTCTTTCATGATGATCGGTTGTCGGGTTGCGGCGCTATGCGCTTCTTGTGCCCCCCAGGCGCCCTCCAGGATAAAGCTAAGCTACTGGGTTCATTACTGGGTTCAGAGTGCCTTCAGCGCGACAGTGACTGCGAGCGATCGCTCCATGGCGCGGAAATCGTCATCAGCCTCCGGCGTGTCGACGCCCAGCGCTCGATAGAACTCGTGCAGAAAGTCCCGCACCGCGCCGCCCTCGATGTGGTCCGTCTGCGTGCTGTCCGGGTGGAACGCGAGCAGCAGTAGATGTCGGCAGCGCTCGCTGCCCCCTGCGAGGGTAGGCTGTACATAGGGTATATCAATCAGCCGCGCGCCGAGTCGTGCCAGCGCAGTCAGCCGCTCGCGCGGCGACATGGCATTGCCGTGCGCGCCGACCTGGTCCGGGTCTTTGGTTTCGCTGAATACCCCGCGCAATACCGTCCCGTATTCGCTGGCGTCCTGCTGCAGCAGGACAAGGGTGCGCTGGATGAGCTGCCGGGCCAGGCTGCGGCGCCTGTGCGCAGGGTCGATCACCAAATAGGTGAGCAGGCCACAGCGGCTGGCGCGGTAATACTCGAAGGCGACGCCACCGAGAAGTCGTGTATCTGCGCCGCTGTCGTCGATGGCCACCAGCAGGTGCATGCGCGGCTGCGGCGCAGGCAGATCGCTATACAGCCGCAGCGGCCATTGCGCCGGGTCTTCGCGTTCAGAGGGATCGGTGAAGGTGCACGTGTACAGATCGACGAACGCCGCCAGCAGGTCGGGGCGGATATGTTCACGCAGATCGAGCAACTGCGGGGCAGACGCGGTCATGAGTGCGTTCCGATCAGGTTACGCGGCCATTATCCCGGTCCCGGCCGACGTCTGTCGAGCCATGCCCAGTTCAGTTCAGTGATATTTCTCGGTGGTGATATGCCCCGGCTCGCGGCGGCGGTGGCGGTGCATTTCACGTTTGGCGAGTTCCTCGGTCACATCGGTGATCATCGCCGAATTGCCGCAGAGCATGACATGTGCCGTTTCGGCTGTCAGCGCGATGCCGGCCTGCGCCTCCAATTCACCGGAGGCAATGCTCGCCGGGATGCGCTGGTTCAAGGCGCCTGGCACGGTTTCACGCGTCACGAGTGGCAGGTACTGGAACTGGTCGTCGTGCGCCGCATGCAGACTGTCGATCAATTCACGGTAGGCGAGTTCGCTGGCGTGTTGAACCGAGTGGCCCAGCACAATGCGCTCGAAGCGCGTCCAGGGTTCGTCGGTCTTGAGGATGGACAGAAAGGGGCCTATGCCGGTGCCGGTCGCCAGCAGCCACAAGTGGCGTGCCTCGGGCACTTCATCGAGGATCATAAAACCGTTGGCCGTATTGCTGAGCCAGAGTGTATCGCCGGGTTCGAGCGCAGCCAGGCGTGGCGACAACGGCCCGCCTTTGACGACATTGAAATAGATTTCCAGCAGTGGCTCGTGTGGTGCGTTGACCAGGGAATAGGGACGGCCGACGCGTTCACCGTCGATGTCCAATGCGATGCGAGCGAACTGTCCGGCCTTGAACTCGGCCAATGGCGCCTCGAAGCGCAGTGAGAACAGATCATCGGTCCATTGCCGGCGTTCGATGATGGTGCCTTGCAGCCAGTCGGTCATGCCGATGCTCCACGCTGTGAGTGTGGTTCCAGTATTGGGTCGGAAAGCTGCACGCTCAACCGGAAGATTCATGCGTGATCTCGCCAGAAGGAAAACCGCCAAGAAAAAGGGCGCCCGGAGGCGCCCACCGCAGATTGCGGAAAAGATCGGCCCGGCGTTGACCGGGCCGTGGAGGAATGAATCCCTCGCGAATTACAGCGTCGGACAGGTCGCCGCGGACGCACCCTTGAGCGGCTGGATCTGCTTGAAGCTGTACGGGTTGATGGTGGGCAGACGCTTCACCGTCAGACGGTGGCTCGGTGTGTTGGCATCGGTGACCAGGCCACCAAGATCCTCACGCAGATACTTCACCACGGCTTCGCTGACATCCATCACGTCCAGGCTGTTGACCGCCGTATTGGTACCGGGGCCGGCGACCTGAACGATGCTGCCATCCGTCTTCACCACCTGGACCGTGCGGCCACGGCAGGGGTTGCAGTTATTGATGGTGGTCGGATCATCCGCAAACCAGTAGCCGGTCACTGTGTAACCATCGTGCGGCGTGTTGTTGCCATCACCGGCCAAGCACTTCTGGAAGGTCGGGTTGGCCACACCGTTGAGGGTGGCGCGGTTGTCATAAAGGTCGAACTCGTCGACGGGAACGCCATTGACCTTGACGTTGGTGCCACGGGCGGTGGTCCAGGGCCGATAGCGATTGGCAAAGGTCAACGGTGTCGGATTCACCGGCGTGGTGCCCATGAAGCCGCTGCAACCGTCCACGTCGTAGGTCAGACCGCTGGCCGCCGATCCACTGGGTGGGATCGGGATGGAAGGTGCCGCCGATCGAATTCTCGATGGCGAACTTCAGGTCGGCTCCGCAGGCTTTGTTGGTCCTGCCCAGCTTGGCGACGATGGGGATGTAGTGATAGATGTCCTCCATGGTGATCGCACCGCCGGCCGGGATATGCGTGCCGTAGCGGAAGCCACGGATGGACGACGACTGGGCCTGGCCGATAACGGCCATGGCGTCGGCGATCAGGTCATGCGAGGTGCCTTCGACCACGCCGGGCATGTCTTCATCCACGAAGTTGGAGCGGTGCAGATCGATGTTGGTGTAGGCGATGACCTCGTCGACCGGACGCAGCAGCTCGGTGGTGTTGCCGCCGACCGTGGCTTGTTGGCCAGGCACGAAGGTGCCAGCCAGGAACGGACGCCGTACCTCGGCGACTTTGGCCGCGATGGCGCGGTCCTCCTTGATGCGGTCGGTGATGACATGCGGCTTCCACTCCCATTCATGCAGCTTGCCATTTTCCACATCCAGCTTCATCTCGCCGATCATGGTGCCGTCCTGACCTTCCTCGACGATGATCGTGCCGGTCGGGGTGACGATGGGTTGCATGGTGCGTTCGTGCATATCGGAGTTGAGGATCACATCCACGCCCGGATAGGTTTCGGCGAGCGCGATGTCACGGGCCATTTCCATCTCCGAGATCATCACCACCAAGTCGACTTTCTCCTGATTACGCAGCACGTCGATGTAGCAGGGGTATTCGACCTTACCGTCGGTGAACTGGAAGTTGGCCGTCACGCTGGTGCCGACTGCGGCGATGGCGCGCGCGGTGGTGAAGCCGAGGATGCCGACTTTCAAGTTGCCAACCTGCTTGATCGTATACGGTGACGCTACGCGCTTGTACTTGTTGCCGTTGGCGTCCGCGCGTCCGCAGACCGCCGTGGCATCGAACTGATTGGTGTAGTAGAGATTGGCGGACTGGATATTCCAGGGCGCCAGCGGTGGCGTGGTGTCGGTGCCGATGAAAGCCTCCTTGAAGCGCTCCGGACCGTAGAGAAAATCCCAGTTGCCGGGTGTATAGGCATCGAACTTGAACAGATTGAGCACGTCGATCATCGCCTGACCGCGCGTGAACAGAGCCTCGCCGGAGCCTTGCAGGGTATCACCGGTGTTGATGGTCAGGGTGTGATCGCTGTCCTCGCGGATCTTCTTGACCTCGGTGTACATGCGCGCCAGACCGCCTTCCATGCGGCCGGTCGTATCGCTACGCACGTTCGCGCGCGGCACCAGATGACCGTGGATATCGCCGATGTGGATGAGCGTGAGTTCGCCGCTACCCGCATAGGCCGCCGCGGCCGGGAGTAATGTCGCCGCCAACATGGCGGCATTCAGGGTCTTGAGTTTTTTCATGTGTCTATCCTCCGAACACTTCGATGTGTGTGTTGCCGCTGCCAGCATGCACGCGACAGTCGACGTTTCCTTATCGCAAGCGCTGTGCCAGCGGACGGTGTCGGATGGAAATACGTTCAGTGGTGGGAAGTTAGCCGGAGACGGGCACATCGAAGCGCAGGGAACGGGCGCGATTTTCCGGGAGTCCTTGCCCGATTCGGGCGGCGCTGCCCGATGGATTATTTGAAGTCGCGCTTGTCCAGCCCGTAGTCCTGCATCTTGCGGTAGAAGGTCTTGTTGTCCACGCCACAGTACTGCGCGCACTGAGCGACATTGCCTTGGAAGCGGCGCAAGCATTCGCTGAGATAGGCGCGCTCATAATCGGCGATAGCTTGGGCGCGGCCATCCTTGAACGGCAGGTCGAGCGGGTAAGCGCCTTGCGCATCGCCCTGTATGCCTGCCACAGGACGCGGAATCTCCACGGCGATGATCTCTCCCTGACTCAGTGCCGCCGCGCGTTCGATCACATTGCCGAGTTCGCGCACATTGCCGGGCCAGTGATAAGCGAGCAGTTGATCCATGGCCTTGAGGCCGAGTTGCAGCACGCGGCGGCCGGACTTCTCGGCAAAGGTTTTCAGAAAATGCTCGGCCAGCAACGGCACGTCTTCCGTGCGCTCGCGCAGCGGCGGCAACACGATGCGCACCACATTCAGCCGATAAAATGGATCTCCTTCTCCTGGAGCACGCGCAGCAGCTTCACTTGCATCACCGGCGAGATGTCGCCGATCTCGTCGAGCAGCAGCGTGCCGCCGGCAGCGTATTCGAACTTGCCACGGCGTGCCTGAACCGCGCCGGAAAAGGCGCCGCGCTCGTGACCGAACAATTCACTCTCCAGCAGCGTTTCGGTGAGCGCGCCGCAGTTGATGCGTACGAAGCGCTGGTCGCGGCGGTGGCTGTGATGGTGGATGGCATGCGGCACGCATTCCTTGCCGGTGCCGGTCTCGCCGGTGATGAGCACGGTGGTGTCGAGATCGGCGAGATTGCGGATCATCTCGAAGATCTCGAGCATGCGCGGGCTCTTGCTGAGAATATTCTCGAACCGGTACGGATCGCCGACGCGCTCGCGCAGGCTGCGCACCTCTTCGACCAGCTCCTGGCGTTCCAGCACACGGCGCACCACCAGCAGCAGTTCCTCGGGCGTGAACGGCTTCTGGATGAAATCCACCGCGCCGGCGCGCATCGCGTCCACCGCGGTCGCCACCGTGCCGTGGGCGGTCACGATGATCACCGGCAGGTGTGGGCGCAACTCGTGCAGAGCGTGCAGCAGCGCCAACCCGGACATGCCCGGCATTTGTTGATCGGTGAGCACCAGCCCGATGCTGCCGGCATGCACGCGTTCCAGGGCCTGCTCACCGCTGGCGGCGGTCAGCACCGGATAGCCGGCGGCCACTAACGCCGAACGCATCAGCTCGCAGTGCGCTTCCTGATCGTCGACGACTAGAATGGTGATGTGGTTCATATCTAATGGGCCTTACGTAATGGCGTGACCTTATAGTAGGAGCGCCCTGAAGCTGAGGCGCTTGCGCCGAGAGGCTGCCCCGGGGCACCGGCCGCGAACGGCCCGGTCCGCGCTGGTTCGCGGGCAAATACCCTAAAGGGCACAAGAGCCCGCTCCTACGATTGCATATTTAATTGAAGGATTACTTCCCTATGAATTCTATTCCCAACACTCTGAAAATCGCCATCGTCACCGGCGCTAACCGCGGCCTCGGCCTGGAGACCTGCCGACAATTGGCTCACCTCGGGCTCACGGTTATCCTCACCAGCCGCGATCCACACAAGGGCGAGGCCGCAGCCGCCGCTCTGCGCGGCGCCGGACTCGACGTGCGCTATCACTCGCTCGATGTCACCGACCCGCAGAGTATCCACCGCCTCGCCAGCTTCGTCGAGGCCGAGTTCGGTCGCTTGGATGTGCTGGTTAACAACGCGGGCGTGTTTCTCGACCCGCTCGATGCCCCCGATTCCGACGCTGCCAGTGTGTTCCGCGCCGATCTCGACACCGTGCGCCACAGCATGGAGACCAATGTATATGGCCCGCTGTTGTTGTGCCAGGCGTTGGTGCCCTTGATGCAGGGCAGGGGACGCGTCGTCAACCTGTCCTCCGGCATGGGCCAGTTGAGCGACATGAACGGCTGCTGCCCGGGCTACCGTTTCTCCAAGGTCGCAATCAACGCGCTCACCCGCATGCTCGCCGACGAGTTGAAAGATACACATATCAAGGTCAACTCGGTGTGCCCAGGCTGGGTGCGCACCGACATGGGTGGTCCCCATGCCGAACGCCCGGTCGAACAGGGCGCCGACACCATCGTGTGGCTGGCGACGTTGCCATACGATGGGCCGAGCGGCGGGTTCTTTCGGGATCGCAAACTGATTCTCTGGTAGGCCGGGAGCGCGGCGCGAGGTCACGCCAATGTGGAATTGGGTGATTATGAATTTCACGGCTCTAAACGTCCCTATGTCGAAGGGGAGCCCAGCCCCGAAGAACGGCTGGTCAGCTATCTGCATTGCCCGCCTATGAGGCGTTGCTGATGCAAATATCCGTCGTCAACGACGCCGCGGATCAAACGGTGTCAATGGGCATGCTTGATCGAGTCGCTAGAAGGGCGGTCAGTCGAGTACGTAGTCTTTCTCCCACTGCCGCTGCAATGCATCAAGCCTCTCCTGCACGAATTCGTAGCCCTTCGTCTGAATGGTAAATTTCGAGCAGATTTTTTGCGTTCCCTTTACCTCAAAGTCAACAGCCTGAGCTGAAATGGGCATCTGCTTTTGTTTAACAACAACCCAGTATCGGTAGAGTTTAATTCCATCTTCTTTGTCGAGTATCTCATCCGGATTGCCGTACCGCGCCTGTATCCTTGAGACAGGCGTGCCTTGGTTCCAGTTTCCGGTTAGTCCAATCACCTGGTGGGCAGCATACAAGCTATCAGGAACCTGGTAAGACGTCAGATAACCCTTATTGTCCGCCCTTTTCTTGACAGAGAGAATGCCAGCATCGCCCTTGGCATGAAGCGCGAGACTAGACACGTCCGACGATAGGCATGTGACATTTCCGGCTCCCGGATTGACCCAGCCATTGCTGTGATCGGCGGTATCACGCTGGCGAGAATAAACTATTTCCCATTGCATCGGAGATAGCTCCATCTCGGCACCTTCCCAGCGAACCACCTGTCGATGTAGCGAGACATCCGCCGTATCCGCGATAACAGAGGGAAGCCCGCACTCGTTTAATACCGCGTCAACGCGCACGTCGAGCAGCGCGGCTCCGGCAAGCG
>JACRMO010000120.1 GCA_016214925.1 Gammaproteobacteria bacterium | reverse complement strand
TCGATGAGTCCGTGGGTAAGCGTGTTGCGCGTGCGCACGGCCTTGCGCTTTTGTTCCCACAGCCGTAACCGTAGCGGCGCGCGCTTCAGGCCGGCGAGAAAGCGCAGCAGCAGATAGATGGCCGCGAAACCGGCACACAGCGTGAACAGCAACAGCGACAGCGTGGTCTCCAATGTCCAGTCGCCGTAACCGATCAGCACATAGCCGGGCTCGTGGGCCAGGGACAGCCCGAGGATAACGGCGATCGTCAGACTGACCAGCAGATAGACGAGCAGCTTCATGGGCCGGTTCCAGCCGCGGCGCTGTGCATCTGTTGGCGCAACAGACGCAGCGAGGCGCTGATATCCGGCACGGCGGGATGCACGTCGATTCCGGCCAAGCGTTGCAGTTCCGCCCGCGCCGCGATCACTGTCGGCGCATCATCCGCGAAGTGCGTCTGCAACCACGCAACCGTGGTCTTGAGGCTGGCGCGATAGCTGGCCGTCTCGCCCTGCAAGGCCGCCAGCCGCGCGATGCTCAATTGCAGGCGCAGATTTTCGTGCAGGAAGAATTCCTGTTCGGGGGCGAGCATCGGCGCGACCGGCGCATCGTTACGGCGCACCACCACCAGGGAACGCAGCGCGTTCCAGGCATTGGCCAAGGCGTTTTCCAATGTGCTGCGCCAATCGTTCGCGGGCGCGGGCGCGCTCTCCAGGCTTGTATCGGCGATGCGGTGCGGTGTGCGCCGATCCTTGAGCGGCCAGTGCACGACCTGCGCGGCCAAGGTGTCCAGCGTCAAGGTGATACCGGCGAGATCGGGCTGCGCCACCGCCTCCAACGCAGCAAGTTCGCGGGCGATTTCTTCACGCACGCCATTGAAGCCGGGATCGGTCAGTGCCTGCAAACGCTGATCGGCACTGCGCAAAGCCGCGATAGCGGTCAGCGTGTCGCGCTCGAGTTGCGCGCGTTGATTGGCGACATTCAGCAGGTATTGCACTTCCGCCAACACCCATTCGTCCTGACTGCGACCGAGCTGCGCACGCAACACACTGAGCGCATCTTCGAAACCGGCCTGGGTCGCGGCGAGCTTGCGTTGCTCTTCATCGATGCCGCGCCGGCCGCGTTCGCTCGCGGCGAGATCGTTGTCCAGCCGATCCTTGAAGGTTTGCAAACGCTCATCGAGCGCCTGGGTGCGATTGTCGATCTGCCCCAGCACCTGTTCCTGCCAGGTGCCGAGTCGCTGCACTTCGTGCCAGATGAAGTAGCCACCGACCGCCGTGCCGATCGCTACCGCCAGCGCGGCCAGCGCCAGAGGTTGGGCCAACGAGCGGCGCGCAGAGGGCGCGGCGGTTTCCGTCGCGGGCGCCCGTGTATCGACGGGGGTCTCGGCTGGAAGCTGTGGGTTTTGCTCTTCGCTCATGATTCAAAGGTCATCCAAAGTCATCCATTGTTCCTGTAGGAGCGGCCGTGCTTATTGCGCTTGCGCCGCGGCGAAATGCGCGCATAACGCATCCACCATCGCCGCATCGGTCGCGTCGCGCGCCACCACGAGCGGACCGGCCAATCCCAACGAACGCGCCAGTTCACGGGTGCGCGCGTTGCCGACAATCAGGGGCGTCGCACTCAACAGCGCGGTGCCGAGTGTACCAATGATCGCCAGCAGCTTCTGCAAACTTTCCGTGCTGGCGATCAGGACCGCATCGATCGCACCGGCACGCCAGTGTTCCAATAACACCGATGCATCGGTCGTGGCGGTGTCGCGGCGATACACGTCCAGATAATCCACCTGCGCGCCGCGTGCGCTCAAGACATCGCGCAGGGTTTCCCGACCGCCGGCACCGCGCAGGATCAGGATGCGCTGATTCTGTACCGACTGGAATTCGGGCAGCGCCAGCAGCGCCTCGCTGGTGAAGTCCCGCGCTGGCGCAACATCCACACGCAGCCCCTGTGCCGCGAGCGCGCGCGCCGTGGCGGCACCGATCGCGGCGATCTTCACTGCGATTGGCCAGGCGCGAGGCGTCAAGGCCGCCAAGGTGTACTGCACAGCATTGGCGCTGACGAAGATGGCGAGATCATATTCCCCCGGCCGCGTCAGTCGCGCCAGTCCGGCCTGCACGGCTGCGAGATCGGCGATCGGGTGGATGTCCAGGACCGGAAACCGCAGCGCACGACCGCCGGCAGTTTCGATCAACGCACAGAGCGCGTTGGCCTGATGCGCTGGTCGCGTCACCAGGATGCCGCGACCGCTCAAGACACACGGCGCGTCATTCATCCCAAAAACCGCATTTGCCAAGGCTTCACGGATACCTTCATCGTTGTAGGTTGGGGTGAGCGCAGCGAACCCCAACAGAGCGGAAGATGCGTTGGGGTTCGGCAAAGACCGCCTCACCCCAACCTACGAAACGCCTCACGTATACAACGCGTCGAGAATCGCACCCGCGCCACGGCCGAGCAGATCCTCTGCCAGTACCTGACCGAGTTCCTCGGCATCCTCGGGCCGGCCGCTGATGACGCCGTGAATGATCTGCGCACCGTCGGGACTGCCCACCAAACCACGCAACACAATGACACCGTGGTCCAATTCGGCATAGCCGGCGATGGGTACCTGACAACCGCCGTTGAGGTGGTGGTTGAGCGCGCGTTCGGCGCGCAACCGCGTCGTGGTGGTGGCATGCGCCAGCGGCGCGATCAGCGCCTGGATCGCGCTATCGCCGCTGCGACATTCGATACCGATGGCACCCTGGCCGATGGCCGGCAGGATGATCTCCGAACCCAGCTCCTGACGAATGCGCGCGCTGAAGCCCAGGCGTTTGAGTCCCGCGCAGGCGAGAATGATGGCATCGAATTCGCCGCGGTCGAGCTTATCCAGGCGCGTGTTCACGTTGCCGCGCAGATCATTCATCACCAGATCAGGACGCAATGCACGCAGCTGGCACTGGCGGCGCAGGCTGGAGGTGCCAACGCGCGCGCCGTGCGGGAGTGCTTCGAGCGTGGCGTAGTGATTGGACACGAAGGCATCGCGCGGATCTTCGCGTTCGAGGATCACCGCCAACTCCAAACCCTCCGGCAACTCCACGGGCACGTCTTTCATGGAATGCACGGCGATGTCGGCGCGATCCTCCAACATGGCCTGCTCCAGTTCCTTGACGAACAGGCCCTTGCCGCCAACCTTGGCGAGCGGACTGTCGAGGATCTGATCGCCGCGCGTGGTCATGGTGACCAGCTCGACCTGGAGCCCGGGATGATGTAATCGCAGGCCCTGCCGGACATGTTCGGCCTGCCACAGGGCGAGGGCGCTTTTGCGGGTGGCGATGCGGAGGACGGGTTGCGACATGGGGTGGCGACCTGGATGGAAACACTGGGCGGGTTGCAGGCTGCGAGGATACCGACCCCGGCTCAGGCCTTCAACCGCGCGCGCACCTCGGCTTGATGGCGGCGGCTCACTTCCAAGCGTTCGTCGATGCCGCCGAGCACCACCATGCATTGGCCCGCGGCGTCTTTTTCCAGCCCGACGATGAAATCCGCCGCCACCAGGGCATTGCGGTGGATACGCAGGAACCGCGCCGTGAATTCGTCCTCCAAGGCCTTCAGCGGTTCCTCGATCAGGTATTCGGCATCGCCGGTGCGCACCGTGACATATTTGTTATCGGCGCGGAAAAAACGGATATCGGCGACTGGCAGCAAATGCAGATTGCCGCGCACGCGCACGCAGATGTGACTGCGCACGCCACCGGTGGCGGTATCCAACTGCGCGGCCTGGGCGCGGGTCAGGCGTCGCGCGTTGCCAAGCGCGGCGGCAAGTCGCTCAATGCGGATCGGTTTCAACAGGTAATCGACGGCGCAGGCCTCGAAGGCCTCCAGGGCGTGATCGCCGAATGCCGTGGTGAAAATCACCGCCGGCGGATCGGGCAGGCCGGCCAGATGGCGCGCCGCCTCCAGGCCATCCATGCCGGGCATGCGGATGTCCATCAGCACCACATCGGGTTGTAGCTGTTCGCAGCACGCCAATGCCGCGCGGCCGTCGGCGGCTTCGCCGCAGACTGCGCAATCGGGCACGTCCGCCAGCAGGCGCCGCAACCGTTCGCGGGCCAGCGTCTCGTCGTCGACCAGCAGCACTTTCATCCGAGAGCTCCGCCCGTATCCATCCCTGTATCCATCTAGGGCGTCTCACCCGTGTCGGACAGGGGGAACAGCACACGCACGCGGTACAGACCTTCGCGCTGATCCATCTCCAGGCGCGCCCCGGGTCCATAGGCGAGTTGCAGACGTTCGCGGATATTGTCCAGGGCCATGCGGTTGCCGTTTGGATGCGTGCGCTCACCGTTCCGTCCAACGTTCCCGGTCGGTGTGTCCGGCAACGGATTGCGCACCTCCAGCCGCAGCACGCCGCGGTTATAGGTGCCAAGGATATGCACACGACCGCCGCCGGCACGCGGCTCGATGCCGTGATACACGGCATTCTCCACCAACGGCTGCAGAACCAGCGCCGGCACCAGCGCCTGCATGGGCAGATTCTTCAGCGTCCAGTCCACTTGCAGGCGATCGCCCAGACGCTGCGCCTCGATGCGCAAATAACTGCGGGTGAAATTCAGTTCCTGTTCCAAGGTCACGCGCTCACGCATGTCGCGCATGGTGACACGGAATAGTTCGGCGAGATCCTGCACGACATCTTCGGCGAGCGCGGGGTTGCTGGCGGTCAGCGCGGCGATGGTGTTCAGGCTGTTGAACAGAAAATGCGGACGGATGCGCGCCTGCAACGCCTGCACACGTGCCTGCGCCTCGGCAGTGACCTGCTCCGCCCATTGATGGCGCACATAGAAATAGCGCAGCACCATGCCGCTCAACAGTGCGCCGATGGCGAGATTGCGCAACAGGAACGCGGCGTGGTCCGAGCCCGGTTGCAGGAGATCCAGACGTCCGGAAACGCGAAAGGCGATCTCGCTCAACACCAGCGTGACCAGCAGCAGCGACAGATAACTCACCAGCGTCGCAGCCAGGGTACTCAAGCGCGCCAACGACGGCCGTAACGCGCACAATACACCGGCGCTCACCAACGCCACCCACTGCACGAACAGCGACACCAAGCCCAGTTCGCTCCATTTGTCGCCGCTCCAGGGCGCGGCCAGCACCAGGATGAAGGCCAACAATTCGGCGACTACCACCACCGCGAACACCATGCGGATGCCGCAGAAATTGGGCAGGAAAAAGCCCTCGCTGAGGGTCGAGGCCGGGGTGGAACGCGAGGCGCTTTCGTTCATAGGCTTCAGTTTCGACATTCCTTTGTCCCTGCACAAGGTTATACTTGGCCGCCACGCATCATCCACACACGGGACCAACCATGTCCAGCGATAAAACCGGCGACACACCCACGGGTAGCACACTCTGGGGCGGCCGCTTCAGCGAATCGACCGATGCCTTCGTCCAGGCCTTCACCGCCTCGGTGACGTTCGACAAGCGTCTATACGCCTACGACATCGCCGGCTCCATCGCCCACGCGCGCATGCTCGCCAAGGTCGGCGTACTGACCACGGACGAGTGCAACGCCATCGTCGCCGGGCTCACCGACATCCGCGCCGAGATCGAACGCGGCGAATTCAACTGGTCGGTCGCCCTGGAAGACGTGCACATGAACATCGAGGCGCGCCTCACCGAACGTATCGGCGTGGCGGGCAAGAAACTGCACACCGGGCGCTCGCGCAACGATCAAGTCGCCACCGACATCCGCCTGTATCTGCGTGACGAGATCGACATCATCAGCGCCGAACTGCGCCGCTTGCAGACCGGCCTGCTCGATCTGGCCGAGCGCGAGGCCGACAGCATCATGCCCGGCTTCACCCGTCTGCAGGTCGCCATGCCGGTGACCTTCGGCCATCACATGCTGGCCTGGTTCGAGAACCTGCAACGTGATCATAGCCGGCTGCGCGATCTGCGCACACGCATGAACAGCATGCCGCTCGGCGCCGCGGCGCTCGCGGGTACCACGTACCCCATCGACCGTGCCTACACCGCCGAGCTGCTCGGCTTCGACGCCCCGGCGGAAAACTCGCTCGATGCGGTCAGCGACCGCGACTTCGCCATCGAGTTCTGCGCCTTCGCGGCGATTCTGATGACGCATCTGTCGCGCTTCTCCGAGGAGCTGATCCTGTGGACCTCGGCGCAGTTCGGCTTCATCGACCTGCCGGACCGCTTCTGCACCGGATCAAGCATCATGCCGCAGAAGAAAAATCCCGACGTGCCCGAGCTGGTACGCGGCAAGACCGGCCGCGTCAACGGCCACCTGATTGCCCTGCTGACGCTGATGAAGGCCCAGCCGCTCGCGTATAACAAAGACAATCAGGAAGACAAGGAACCGCTGTTCGATGCCATCGATACCGTGAAAGGTTCGCTGCGCGTGTTCGCCGATATGATGCCGGCCGTGCAGCCACGGCGTGAACGCATGCGTGAGGCGGCGCTGGCGGGTTTTTCCACCGCCACCGACCTCGCCGATTACTTGGTGCGCAAGGGCATGGCGTTTCGCGATGCGCATGAAATCGTCGGCAAGGCGGTCAAACGCGGTATTGAACTCGGCAAGGATCTGTCGCAGCTGCCGCTGGAGGAATTACAAAAATTTTCCCCGGCGATCAGCGCTGATGTGTTTGCGGTGCTGACACTGGAAGGTTCGGTCGCGGCACGCAATCATCTGGGCGGTACCGCGCCGGCGCAGGTACGCGCGGCGATTACGCGGGCTCGGACGCGGTTGGCGGGCGGTTAACCCGCCACGGCGCGGCCAGCTTCTGTCGACACTGTTGCCCCGAGTTTGAATTTGGTAATCGCCTTGCCCGGCCGGCCCACGTAGTAACCCTGCACATAATCCACACCCAGACGCCGCAGCAGTTCCACCGTGCCGGCGGTCTCGACGAATTCGGCGACAGTACGGATGCCCATGCCGCGCGCCACGTCCACCAGTGCCTTGACGAACAATTGATCATCGCGACTCTTGCAAATATCGCGGATGAAACTCCCATCGATCTTCAGAATATCGACGCGCAGGTTTTTCAGATACGAGAACGAGGAGAAGCCCACGCCGAAATCATCCAGCGAGATTTGACAACCGAGCTGGCGGATGCGGGCGATGAATTCGGCGGCCCTGGCCATCTGCTCGCAGGCGGCGGTTTCGGTCACCTCGAAGGTGATCCGTTGCGGATTGATTCCGGTCTCCTTCAGCTCCGACTCGATCAGAGCGAACACCTCTTCATCACCCACCGACATACCCGACAGATTGATGGAGATACCGACACCGGACAGCTCGGGCGGCAACGTGGCGAGGTGACGCAGGGCCTTGCGCACAATGGCGCGGTCGACTTGGCCGATGAGTCCGAACTGTTCTGCGGTGGGAATGAAATTCCCCGGCATCAGGGTCGCACCGTCGCGGTCGCGCATGCGCACCAGGGTTTCGAAGTGATGCACATCGCCGTCGATCAGGGCGGCGATCGGCTGGAAGGCCAGCTCGAACAAATCGTTTTCCAATGCCTCGACGATGCGCGACTTCCAGGCCAATTGCGTGCCCATGCGCTCACGGGACATATCGCCCTCGATGAACAGCTTGGCGCGGTTGCGTCCGGCATCCTTGGCCGCATACATGGCGGTATCCGCCTTGGCCAGCAATTCCACGGCCTCGCGGCCCTGTTCGGGGAATTGCACCAGGCCGATGCTCGCCGATACGTTAATGGCATGCCCTTGGTGCATGGGCCGACATTCGCTAATGGCCTCCAGAATAGCGCGCGCCTTGTCGCGTGCTTGCTGCGCGCTCATCTCCGGGAAAGCCATGGCGAATTCGTCGCCACTGACCCGCGCTACCAGATCCTCGTCACGCGACAAGCGCTTGAGCACGCCCGAAATTTGCACAATCAGCTTATCGCCGACCGCATGTCCGGCGGTATCGTTGACCATCTTAAGGTGATCCAGATCGATCAGCATGAGCACACCGCTGCGGTTGCGCGACTGGGCATGGCGGATCTCGTGCGCCAGATCGATGAGAAAACGCCGGCGGTTGGACAGCCCGGTGAGCTGATCCTGGTTGGCGAGCACGATGAGGTGCTCTTCGTCCTGCTTGGCTTTGGATACGTCGCGGGTGGTGCCACGGTAGCCATGCACAATGTCGCCTTCCATCACCGGCATGCCGTTGAAACGCAGATAACGGCGTGTGCCGTCGGCCAGCGTGATGGTGCATTCGAGTTCCTTGAACGGATAACACTTACTGGCGCCGCACTGCAACCGCGCCATGGCTTCGTTCATATCGTCTCGCGCAAAGACCTGCGCGAGGGTGCGGCCGACGAAGTTGTCGGGGGTCATTTCCAGGGTTTCGGTCACCCCCGAGGACACGTAGATAAACCGCCCCTGGTGATCGGTCTCCCACAACCAATCCGAGGAACTCTCGGCGAAGTCGTGGAAGCGTTGCCGGTTGCGTTCCAATTCCGCCTGCGAGGCGCTGAGATCGGCGAGCATGCTGTTGAAGGAGTTCGCCAGCTGCCCCAATTCGTCGCGGCGGCGCACCTGCACCTGATAAGTCAGGTCACCGGCCGCGATATGCCGGGTCGCTTCGGCCAAGGCCATGATCGGCTGGGTCAGCGTGGCACGGCTGACACCGATGCCGACCAGCAGCGCGATCAGCAGGATCAACATGGAAATCAGCAGCGCGGAATTGCCCAGCTGCCGGTAGGGCGCCCAATAGCTGTCACTGGAATGCGCCAGCAGGACATGCGCCACCGTGGTCGCCGCATCGGCGGCATGCACCGGGTAGACATGACCGATGTAGGTATCGTCACCGGCCGTGAAGCGGAGCGGCGTGCGTTCGTCGCCCGGGTAATGCAATTGTTGCAAGTCGACTTTGCCAGCAGGCAGGGTGCTGCCCAGTACGACATTTCCGGAGAACAGCGCAACCTCGGCACGCACCAGTTCCTTGAAACCGTCGACCGCCGCCTGATTGATCTCTTCGCCCGTCACCAGCACACCGATGGCGCCGCCGCCCAGAGGGCTCTGAATGGGAATCGCCGCCAAGCGCAGGAAGGTGTCGAACACCAGGGCATTGCCATAGGCTACCGGCGCACCGGACGCGACTTGATGCAGCAATTGTTGCAGCGGCTCCGACGTCAGCACCTGGGGTGAGGTGAAATGCGGCTTGCGCCCCTCCGCGATGGCCGAATCCGCGCTGCTGCCCAGATACACCGCCAACATATCGATACCCGGCCGCGGATACAGATCCTCCAACATGCCGCGCACCGTCGCGGCATCGCCGGTCGTGGCCGCGGCCAGCAGGCTCGGTTCGCGACTGATGCCGCGTGCGGTCGTGACCATGCGCTCGAAGGCGTGCTTCTGGGCCTCGACAAACACCCGTTGCGCACGGCCAAGGTCACGCTCGATCTCGGCATGTACATGGGACTGAATGAGGAAATACCCGGCCACGGACACACCGCAGAGCACAAGCACCACCAGGGCCATGATGAACAGTGCGTTTTTCTGACCGATATTCATGCGCTCATAGCCCCGGCTGATTCGGGAACAGCTGTTCTATCGCCACGGCTTGTGCCGGCGCCGCGCCCGGAGCGTCCTGGTTGAAGCCCTTGACCGCCAATTGAATCTGCACCGGCGGCGGTGCCGTCAACGCCTGCGCCTCGACGATACGGGTCTCGGCCCCCGGCGCGGCCACCCGTATCCGCCATTTGCCGGGTGCCAAACCGCGAAACTCGAAGCTGTCGCCCGCATTCACCATCTGTACCAGCGGCGTATCCAACACATCCACGCGCGCATAGCTCTTGGCGTGGATTCGGCAGAACCAATGCAGTTCGTCCGCTTCGTCCAACGTCATCCCACGCACACGGCCGAGGCCGACGCGGTCCAACCGGAGTTCCAGCGACTGTGCGTGCGAATGGGTGAAGAGTTCATGGTAAACATTGTCCTGATTCTCGAAGCGCAGGCGGTCGCCACGCGGTATCGCCAGATACAAAGGCAACATCCGACTCCCCGACAAGGTAACGGCATGCTCTTCGGCCGCCCTGCGCGGCAGCGCCTGCCCCTCGGCGGGAAACAGCGCCACACTGACCGGCACGGTCTTGAGCACCTCACCGCGGTCATCGAACATACCGGCCTGCTGCACGGACACCACACCCCGGACTTCGGCGGCTGAAGCATGCATGCCCGTCACAATCACGAGCAGGGCAAAGGCGATTTTGAGTCGACGACGCTTGGGCATATCCTTGG
>JACRMO010000021.1 GCA_016214925.1 Gammaproteobacteria bacterium | reverse complement strand
CTATGAACCAGTAAAGAAAACGCGGAATGACCTCAGCCGTCGGACGGCAGAGCGCAACATGCTGACTAACGTATGCAGTGCCAACGTCTCGCTCGACCAAAGCTGATTTCGTGACATTGGCACCAGTAATGGTAATCAGTAAATCTCCTATTTTTACTCGCGTCCTCAATCCCTCTGTACGCTCAGGGAGAGAGACGAAAGCAATGTCACTCAAATCAAGTTGATCATGTTTGATATTCTGGGCACGAATGAACAGATCACCTGCCGCCGCGTAATATTGTGCCCAGCCACGCGATCCAGAAGTTAGGAAGTCGAGTAAATCGCCCAGAGCCTTTTCAGGCCAGGCCGCTCCTGAAGAAATAGCGGTGAGCTTGCCCTCGAAGGCGTGTTTCAGCAGTGCCTGGCGATACACCTTGAGTTGCGCGCGGGCGGTCTTCAGGTTTTCGATCCCTTTGTCCAGCTCGGAAAATAGCTCCTCGATTTTGGCGACGATGCGGTGTTGTTCGTTGGTGGGAGGGAGC
The DNA here is from genome assembly GCA_016214925.1 of Gammaproteobacteria bacterium. Lineage (GTDB taxonomy): Bacteria > Pseudomonadota > Gammaproteobacteria > Thiohalobacterales > Thiohalobacteraceae > JAHJQQ01. Next base: position 10,514 of record JACRMO010000021.1, on the reverse strand, counting down.
GGAATTTCAGACTTCATCAAATGCTGATAATGACGGGCATAACCATGATTGGTTAAGTGTGTCGCAATGTGGCGTGTGAAGTATTCAAGCAGTCTTGGATTGTAAAAAAGCTGTGGCTGCAAAACTTTTATGCCATCCGCACCCGGAGCGAAAGGTTGACTTACGAATTTCACGACCCGCGTGTGATCGCCAAAAACAAGAACAGGCAGTTCGCAATCAACCAGCTTTTCTTTCTTCTCAGAATAGCCGCCGATGTAATCCCGCCCTTGGTCAAAGACAGGATAAGCGCCTTCGCTCAGATACTCTTTTTGCGGGATTTTTTTATCAGTTATGGCGATGTTGCTAACGGCATCACTTAGAGCAATAGCAACCCATGATTCTGGCAAATCAACCATTACGACACTCGCTCTTTCACTATCTTATCTATTACTTCTAGCGCCGCATCCATTTCCAACAACACCTGACGGTTATCAAACCGCAAAACACGCAAGCCCAAGCCCGCTAATGCTGCATCACGGTCTTGATCCTTTGCTTGGTGTTCAGTTTCAGAATGCTGGCTACCATCTAGTTCAATCACCAACTTCGCTGCTGGGCAGTAAAAATCTACAATAAATGCGAGCAACGGTTTTTGCCGATAGAACTGCACGCCTTGTATTTGCTTGCGTCGGAGATGATGCCAAAGAATTTGCTCGGCATCCGTCATGTTGGTTCTGAGGGCACGGGAGTTTTCTTTTAGTTTTGGGTTGTAGCGTTCCATAAAATCCCCCTCAGTCCCCCTTTTGCAAAGGGGGAAGACAACCAGTGCCGCAACTCCGCCTTTAGTTCCCCACTTTGAAAAAGGGGGGCTAGGGGGGATTTGCATCATGCCACCAACACTTCATTCAATTCATCCAGCAACGTCTCCATCCGCGCGCCGAACAACTGATACATCCTGCCCAACCCACCCTGACCATCGAACGGCGACATTTCCAGATCGTCGCGCTCAATATGGAAGGAATTGGCGACGTGGTCGCGCACTTTGCGCAGCCAGTCCATTTGTTCTTCGTTGAATTTTTCGCCGCCGCCGGAGTGGTGTTGCATGATCCAGTTCTGAAAGTTGCGGCGCACGGTGTCGTCGAAGGTGGCGAGTTTGGCGTCCATGCCGCAGACGCGGCGGATCAGCGCGACCAGGGCGGTGAGTTCGCTGATGGGCTGCGCGCCTTGGTAGTCGTCCAACTGGCGGTAGGCTTGCCACACATACAAGGGCGCGAGCCTGGGTTTGTCGGCCTTGAGTTTGTCCAGCACCTGGCGGATCAGCTCGAAGCTGAGTTCGCGCCTGCGGTACGGCTGGCTGAAAAAGATGGTCAGCGCTTCGATGTTGTTCTGATTGCTTCGCAGGTAATCAGCAAATTCATCGGTGATGGCTTGCGCGTTGTGACCGGCCTCTTTGGCCCAGCCTGCCTGCAATACGCTGTCGAGGTTGTCGTGGTCGAGGGTTTGTTCCTTGTCGCGGCGGATGGTTTCGATAAGCTCGACCAGTTCGCCGTTCAGTACCTTCGATGCCTCGCTCACGAGCTGCTGTTGTGCCTGTGACCGCTTGTCGTCGCCGGGATCGCTGCCGATCGGCAGTCGGGCCAGTTCCAGCGCGCGGGCTTCGATGTTGTCGGCATCGATCGCGCCGAACAGTTTGCCGATGAGCTGGGTGAGTTCCACGCCACCCGCCGCTACGCGGATGCGGCGTTGCTCGTCGGCATCGAGTTGTTTGTTGAGCCGCGCCAAGCGCCCTGCCAGTGAACTCACGGTGTCTTCATCCGCCGCGCCCATCATCACGCTCATCGCCAAATCCTTGAGCGGCACGCTGGGCTTGGTGATGAGCGGCTGGCTGGAGGTCTTGAGCGATTTGGTCACGCCGATGGCATCGACGATCACATAGTGGCTCGAAGTAGTTGCGGCTTTTCACGTCGCGCATGAACAGCAGGCATTCCAGCGGCTTCACATCCGTGCCGGTGGCGATCATGTCCACGGTGACGGCGATGCGCGGGTAATAGTCGTTGCGGAACGCGGACAGCACCGACTTGGGGTCTTCCTCGATCTTGTAGGTGAGCTTTTTGCAGAAGGCGTTGCCCTCGCCGAATTCCTCGCGCACGGTCTGAATGATGTCGTCGGCGTGGCTGTCGGTCTTGGCGAAGATCAACGTCTTCGGCGCTTCTGTGCGGCCGGGGAAAATCTCCGGCAGCTTGTCACGGAAGGTGCGGATGACGGTGCGTATCTGGTCGGGGTTGACGATGTTGCGGTCGAGTTGCGTGGCGGAATAGGCCTCGTCTTCGTCCTGCTGTTCCCAGCGCTTCTTGCGCGTGAGTTTTTCGCGCCGTTCCACTTGCTGCTTGGCAGAAATCTGCGCGCCTTGCTGGGTGATTTGGGTTTCGATCACATAGACTTCATTGCCGACGTTGACGCCATCGGCCACGGCCTTTTCGTGGCTGTAATCGCTGACCACATTCTTCTTGAAGAAGCCGTAGGTGCGGTTGTCCGGCGTGGCGGTGAGGCCGATCAGGCTGGCATCAAAATAATCGATTACTTGTTGCCACAGGTTGTAGATGGAGCGGTGGCATTCGTCGATGAAGATGAAGTCGAAAAACTCCGGCGGGACTTTTTCGTTGTACACCACCGGCATGGGCGTTTTAGGTTGTTTCAGTTCGGCCGGGTTGATCTCTTCCGCGGCGTCGTCCAGTGGACTGTCCTTGAGGATGGAATACAGCCGCTGGATAGTGCTGATGCACACCTGGCTGTCCCTGGCGACGAACGAGGACTTGAGCCGCTGCACGTTGTACAGCTCGGTGAACTTGCGGTTATCGTCGAGCGGCACAAAGGACATCATTTCCTGCTCGGCCTGCTCGCCGAGGTTTTTGGTGTCCACCAGAAACAGGATGCGTTTGCCGTGCGCGTGTTTGAGCAGGCGATAGATGGACGTGATGGCGGTGTAGGTCTTGCCCGCGCCGGTCGCCATCTGGATCAGGGCGCGCGGGCGGTCGGCCTGGAAGGATGCTTCCAGATTGGTGATGGCGATTTCCTGGCAATCGCGCAGGCGCAGTTCTTTGGCGGGCAGGTGGTTCGGGTTCAGCGGCGGGATGTGCTGCAAGCGTGCGCGCAGCGAGTCGCCTTGAGACAGCCATTCCTTGAGCGTTTCCGGACGGTGGAAGCTGAATACCTCGCGCGAACGCGGCTTGGGGTCGCGGCCATCGGTGAAGCGGGTGATGATGCCGGTGCTTTCGTAGAGAAAGGGCAGGGGCTCTTTGTTGTTGACCCACTTCAGCTTGGCCGCCGCGTAGCCTTCGGTCTGGGGTTCATGCGAGGTAAGGCGCTGGCCTTCTTCTTCGCGCTTGGCCTCGATCACGCCGACGGCCTTGTTATCCACGAACAACACGTAATCCGCAGGGCCGACATCGGTCTGGTATTCGCGCACCGCCTGCCCAAGCCCGGCATTCAGGTCGATCTTCTTTGCCGACTGCACGACCCAGCCCGCCTGCGTCAGCAGTGCGTCGATGGTGTCGCGGGCTTTTTGTTCGGGGTTCTGATTTTCAGTCATTTCTTCGGATCTGAATGCGGCTCCAGGCCAGCAACATTACGCGACTCGTGTTCAGGCCGCCACCGACATGATATGCGGTAGGGTTCGATAATCAGCGTTCGCCGCGCCGGGTGCGGCTCTGATAGCGGGCGATGTGCTTGACGATGTCCTGATAGGGAAAATCCGCAGCGCTGCCGAACTGTGCGTCGGCCGCATTCAGCAGACCAAATACATCGTCGACCTCGTCGCTGCCGGCGCGCTCCGGATAGAGCTGCGCCTGGATGCCCAGCAGACCGCCGGCCTGTACTTTGATTTCCTTGTTGTGCGGCAGCGGGCCGCCGATGTGCGTCATCTGCAGGACGAAGCGCGCGCTGTCGCGCATGCGCGTGAGCAAATCCTGGCAGCGGCGTTGGGCCGCGTCGGTTTTGCAGCCGACGCCTTCACGATCGGCGAGAAAGAAACGTTCGGCATGACTGCAGGCGACCTTGCGGGTGTTGAGCGCCTTTTCCAGCACGCAGCGCCGTTCGTTGAAGCTCTGATAGGTGGAGCGGTATTCGTCTTCTTCCATGTCGGCGCAGAATTATTTTTCCCACTCGCGCAGGATCGGGGCTTCGCGGTGTTCCTGGAGTTTTTCCTCCGCCTCCAACGGTGTGGCGGCGAAGATCACCTTGACGGTGATCGGCGAGTCGGTGCCGAGTTCGGCTCGCAGGGTGCGGGCGTGGTTCTTCGCCTCGTTGAAATTCTCGAACTGGGTTTGCAGTTCCAGGTGTTTGACGATGGCGGTCGGGCCGGGGGTGATCTTGTAGATGAAATAGGGCATGGACTCTATCCTTTGCTGACAGACGGCGGGGTGCCCCGCAGGTTGGGGTGGATTATCCGGGCTGGGGCGTCCGGAAGTCTAGAATTCCGGGCAATGGCCCTGGGAAATGACCGGTTCGGCGGGCCGCTGTGGCATGCTGGCCGGGACTGGCTCAAGACCGCACAACATCAGGACGCAACAGTGATGAAGAAACCCGAGATTCTGCGCGCGCTACCACAACGTCGGTATAAGTTTGGCGAATTTACTGTCGTTGTGCTCGGCGACATCGAGACCGGCGATGCCGTGAACTACCGCTACATTCTGGCCGTGGTGCGCGAAGGCGATGCCGAGCCCGGTATCTACCTGACCTGCGAAAGCGCGCGCGACGGGCAGCAACAGTTGCGTCTGATCATGCGCGACGGAGCCGAGGTCATCGCCGAGGACCCTCAATTCGCGGATGTCGAGGTGTTCACTGCCTCCGGTCTCGACATCCTGCGCCAGATCCTCAATCTGGGCGATGAAGAGGCCTACCGACTGATGTAAGGGGCGTGCCGCCCGAAGGATGTCACGATGACCGCCAAGGTTCAGGTGCTGCCCAGCGGCCACGCATTCACGGTCGAGCCGGGTGAGTCGTTGCTGGATGGCGCGCTGCGCGCCGGCCTGTCGATCCACTACAACTGCAACAGCGGCAGTTGTGGCGATTGCCGTGCGCGAAGGGTGTCGGGCGAGTTAGGCGAGATGCTGCATCACGATTTTGTGTTGAGTGAGCGCGAGCGCGCCGATGGCCAGTTCCTGTTGTGCCGCGCCACGGCCGCCACCGATCTGGTATTGGAAGTCGTCGAGGCGCGCGGCGTCGCCGATGTGCCGCATCAGCAACTCAGCACCCAGGTCAGCAAACTGGTGCGACTCAATGACGACGTGATGGAGATGCATGTTCGCACGCCGCGCAGCCAAACGCTGTGGTTTCTGGCCGGTCAACATGTCCGATTGACGCTTGGCGGGCTCGCGCCGCGCAACAAATCCATCGCCAGTTGTCCTTGCAATGGCATGGTGTTGCAGTTTCATGTGCGCCGCGTGGCGAACGATCCGTTCTCCGACTATGTCTTTTCGAAACTGAAGCTCCGCGATACGGTTGAAATCGAGGGGCCATTCGGTCAGTTTGTGCTGGATGAGACCGCGGAACGCCCGATCATATTCATCGCGTTCGAGACCGGCTTCGCGCCGATCAAGAGCCTAATCGAACACGCCATCTCGTTGGATATCGCTCAGCCGATCTGGCTGTATTGGGTGGCCCGGCATGCACAGGATCACTATCTCGCCAATTATTGCCGCTCTTGGCACGATGCGCTGGACGCATTTGAATTCATCGAAATCTCGGGTGACGCGGCGGGTGCGATGACCGCTGCGGAGGTGGCGATGGCGCGCGCCGCCGCCCGCATTCGCACCGACCATCCCGATCTGAGCGGCTTCGATGTGTATGCGAACGGCCCCGACACGCTGTTCGCGGAAATCGGCGCGTCGCTGTTCGCGCAAGGTTTGCCGCCGGAGCGTTTGTTCATCGATCGCGTGCAGCGGTTTTGAATTGGGTGGTTATTCTGCAGCCAGTCCGGTGCTTTCCAGTTGCAGGCCCAGCAACAGCACAAAACCCTGCTGACGTAGATCGCCATCGCGGCTGTAGTCGAACTGATAGGTGCGTTGCAAGGCGATATGGCCACGGGCAGTACGGCGCAAACGCAGCGCATTGAGGGCGACGGTGCCATCGAGCAGCTGCAGATTCTGGCGGCGGCACAATTCCTCGGCGGAGTGAATGGCCAACTCGCGGGCGCGCAAACTCTGTTGCCAGAACCATAATGCGAGACCGACGCCGATCAGCAAAAATAACGGCTGCATATCAGGCATCAAGGTCGGGGATGAGGTCGCTTTCCAGGCGCTGGATCAGATCCTTGAGCAGCAGCCTGCGCTTCTTGAGGCGTTTGAGCTGCAACTGGTCGATGTTCAAATCATGCACCAGTCGGTCGATGACGTCGTCCAGATCGCGGTGTTCCAGGCGCAGTGTTTCGAGGCGCTGTCGCAGTAGCTGGGCTTCGGCTTCGTTCATCTCGGCCATTGCATTCGATCCGGGGTGTCCTGTTCGTGGTAGCTGCACAATACCATATTCGCCCGCCGGGATTGAGCGGGTGGCCGCGATATCCGCCGACTGCTGGTATACTTGCGCACATTCACGCCGCCTCCCGGCAATCCCGCACTGACGATATCCGTATGCCCAGCGCCAAGCCCTTATTTTCCTACCGACCCTATTGGGCGAAGCGTTTCGGCGTGGCGTCGCAGCTACCGCGTTCGCGCGCGGAGATGGATCAGCTCGGCTGGGATAGCTGCGACATCGTCCTGGTGACCGGCGATGCCTATGTTGATCACCCCAGTTTCGGTATGGCCGTTATCGGTCGGGTGCTGGAGGCGCAGGGTTTCCGCGTCGGCATTATCGATCAGCCGGATTGGACGGGCGTGGCGGATTTTCAGGCGCTCGGCCGGCCCAATCTGTTCATCGGGGTGACCGCCGGCAATATGGATTCCATGGTCAACCGCTATACCGCCGACCGCAAACTGCGTTCCGACGATGCCTACACGCCCGATGCCGCCGGCGGCCGCCGCCCGGATCGCTCGGTGATCGTCTATGCGCAGCGTTGCCGCGAGGCCTGGGCCGATGTGCCGCTGGTGATCGGCGGCATCGAGGCGAGCCTGCGCCGCATCGCGCATTTCGATTACTGGTCGGACAAGGTGCGCCGTTCGGTGCTGGTCGACGCCAAGGCCGATCTGCTGGTCTATGGCAACGGCGAGCGTCAGGTCGTCGAGATCGCGCATCGCCTGGCGGCCGGCGAGTCCATCGATGCGTTGCGCGATATCCGTGGCACCGCGTTCATGACGCGCGGACTGCCGGAGGGTTGGGTCGAGATCGATTCAAGCACGCTGGATACACCGGGACCGATGGCGCCGCATCCCGATCCGTACGCGGCGAGTCCGGAACAATCGGTACCGTCACCCGCCACGGGTGACGAAGTGGTGGTGCAGTTCCATAAGCGCCCGCGCATCGACCGCGAGCACAGCATCATCCGCCTGCCGGCCTATGAGGCGGTGCTGCGCGATCCGGTGTTGTACGCGCATGCCTCGCGCGTGCTGCATCTGGAGACCAATCCGGGCAATGCGCGCGCACTGGTGCAGCGTCACGGCGACCGCGACGTGTGGTTGAATCCGCCGCCGGTGCCGCTCAGCACGCAGGAATTGGATCGCGTTTTTGAACTGCCTTACACGCGTCAGCCACACACGGCCTATCAAGGGCAACGCATTCCCGCCTACGAGATGATCCGCTTCTCGGTGAACATCATGCGCGGCTGTTTTGGCGGTTGTACCTTCTGTTCCATTACCGAGCACGAAGGTCGCATCATCCAGAGCCGTTCCGAAGATTCCATCGTGCGCGAGATCGAGACCATCCGCGACACGGTGCCGGGTTTCACCGGGGTGATTTCCGATGTCGGTGGTCCGACCGCGAACATGTACCGGCTGGCGTGCAAGAGCCATGAGATCGAGGCGGCCTGCCGTAAACCGTCCTGTGTGTTCCCGGGTATCTGCTCGAATCTGAACACCGATCATGCGCCGCTGATCAAACTCTATCGGCGTGCGCGTGCACTGCCCGGCATCAAGAAAATCTTGGTCGCCTCGGGCTTGCGCTACGATCTGGCGGTGGAATCGCCGGAGTACGTGCAGGAGCTGGTCAGTCACCACGTCGGCGGCTATCTGAAGATCGCACCGGAGCACACCGAGTCCGGCCCGCTGTCGAAAATGATGAAGCCGGGCATGGGCGCGTACGACCGTTTCAAGGAAATGTTCGAGAAATATACGAAGGAAGCCGGCAAGGAACAGTATCTGATTCCGTACTTCATCGCTGCGCATCCGGGCACGACCGATGAGGATATGCTCAACCTGGCGTTATGGCTGAAACGAAACGGCTTCCGCGCCGATCAGGTGCAGACCTTCCTGCCCTCGCCGATGGCCAGCGCGACGGCCATGTATCACTCTGGCAAGAACCCGCTGCGCAAAGTCACGCACAGCAGCGAGGATGTGTTCATTCCCAAGGGGCTACGTATCCGCCGGTTGCACAAGGCCTTCCTGCGCTATCACGACGCCAACAACTGGCCGTTGCTGCGCGATGCGCTCAAGCGGATGGGGCGGGAAGATCTGATCGGCAATGGCAAACGGCATCTGGTGCCGGCATGGCAGCCGCAGGGGACGGGCGGGCAGGTGGAAGGAGGACGCCGGGATAAGCCTACTGGCACGGTCGCACGGCCGTTTCGTACTCAGCATACCGGGTTGCCGCATACGCCGGCGTTGCCGCCCAAGACCCGCCAAGGCAAGCGGCGCAAACCCCGAGCGGCGCCGCGGTAACGACGCGCGGCGCAATACCCGGAGCTGTTGTCGAGCGGGCTGGCGGGGCTATTGGGTGACGGGGGTGGTGTGTTCCGCCAGGAGCAAATCCACTTCCCGCTCGGCGGCGAGCCAATCCTCCACGGGGTCGCCGGGACCGAAGCCGCGTTGTTCGGCGCGCAGATAGGCCGCCTCGGCGACCATTTCCTGGCGGTGCTCCAGACTGATCTCACTGGTTTTCGTCGCCGGGCGGGATTTGCGTGCGGTGGCGACGGCCTTGGGCGGTTTCTGGGTAACGGTGGTTTTGCTGCGGACAGTGGTTTTGCTGGTATTGGCCATGGTGGTTATGTTCTCCGGCTAAGTGGCAGAGTTAAATATGCCAATAACAATTCAAGATTCGTGCCTGTATTCCCGCATCGGGCAGCGATCCCTGGAGATGGCCTTCTGAGTCTAGTCCAAGTCATCTCAGTCGCAAGCCGGCGCGGGAGAAACGGGTCGGGTCTATAAGAGACGCAAAAAAAACAGCCCACCGGATGGCGGGCTGTTCATGCGAGCATCGGCGCTTGGCTTAGGCGTTGGAAACCAATTTCGGCGCTTCCAGTACTTCGGCCTCGGGCTCCCTGGTGACGATCTCGCGCTCGTAGATGCTCTGGGTCTCGAACGGCCAGTTGCGGATACCGCCTTCCAGTGACACAACATCGATCTGATTCTGGGTGAGAATCAGCGTGGCCACCGCGCTGCGGGCACCGCCGTGGCAATACACGATGTACTTCTTGCTCTTGTCCAGTTCATCAATGCGGTTGCGCAATTCATAGAGCGGGATCAACGTGGCGCACGGGATGTGGTGCTCGTCGAACTCCTCGGAATAGCGCACGTCGATCAGGCCGTAACCAGTCTCCAACATGGTCTTGGCGATGCTCGGATGCACGCTCTTGATCAGCGGCGTGCTGATGAGGTCCTCGAAGGCCTGTTTGTCCAGCACCAGCACGGTGCCGTCGGAGGTCATGCGCACGGTTTCGCTGCGGGTCTTGCCCGAGATCAGCGCCTCGCAGCCGAAGGCGTCGCCGTCTTTCAGATCGGCGATCTTGTGCGGCTTGTCGTCGTAGAGGCCGCGCTGGAACACCTCGGCGGTGCCGGCGGTGATGATGTAATAGGCATCGCCCGCTTCGCCTTGGCGGATGACTTCCTGGCCTTTCTTCACGTCCTGGCACTTCATGCGTTTGAAGGCCATCTCGACGGTTTCCAGGGGCAGGCGGCGGAACACCAGTGAGTTGCGCACCTGTTCCATGACACGGTACAACTCGACGTCCGTGTCTTCCATAGTGCGCACGACTTCGTCCCAGGAAATCAGCTTGTCCAGCAGGTCACGGTCGGCGTGGCAGATGATGGAGTTCTGCCGGGCGACCAGCGTGCTGGTGCTTGGCGCCGGCGGCAGCAACAGGGGGTGCTTGCGGGTTTCGTCTGGCCCGGCAACGGATTTGATGGCGCCGGAATAGATGATTTCCAACTGGCCCTCGACCACGAACAGATAATCGTGACCCTTGCCGCCGGTGATCTGGAAGATCTCGCCCTGGCGCATTTCCACGAAGCGCACGGTATTGACGACTTCCGACAATCGTTCGCGCGACAGCAGGGTGAAGGGCTGGAAATTGCGTGACAGGTTGTCGAGCACGCGCTCTAGTTTGACGCTCATCATGTTGGCTTCTCTCCTCAGGCGATGGGTGGCCTGCGATTCCGGGCTACGGTATGGGTCAC
>JACRMO010000082.1 GCA_016214925.1 Gammaproteobacteria bacterium | reverse complement strand
CGATCTTGACGCCGTACGCCTTCAACTGACGGATGCTCTCGGCGGCGCTGCCGACGTCGTCCATCAGCGCGCTCTCGGTGATTTCGAGTTCGAGTTCGCTGGGCGGCATGACGAAGGTCGCCAAGGCCTCGGCGACCGCGGCACACACATCGTCGCGCCGGAACTGATGGGTGGAGATATTCACCGCGACCCCCAACGGCGGTAGTCCAGCCTGCCGCCAGGCGCGCGCCTGACGACAGGCCTCGTGCAGTACCCAGCGTCCCACCGGCACGATCATGCCGGTGTCTTCCAGTGTGGGGATGAATTCGCCGGGCGGGATCATGCCGCGTTCCGGGTGTTGCCAGCGCAGCAAGGCCTCGACACCGACCACGCAGCCGCTCTTCAAATCCAGTTTGGGCTGGTAATACAGCACGAACTCCTCGCGTTCGAGCGCGCGCCGCAAACGATTCTCCAGTTCCAGATGCTCGAAGGCGCGCGCATTCATGTCCGCGGTGTAGAAACGGTAGTTGTTGCGACCTTCCACCTTGGCGCGGTACATCGCGGTGTCGGCATTGGAAAGCAACACCTCGGCCTCATCGCCGTCCAGGGGATAGACACTGATGCCGATGCTGAAGGTGAGAAAGAATTCATGCCCATCCAAACCGAAGGGATGACGCATGGCCTCGACCAGTTTTTCCAGAATCGGCACTACATCCTTGGGCTGATTCAGGTCTTCCAACAGGATGGCAAACTCGTCGCCACCGAGGCGCGCGACGGTGTCGCCTTGACGCAGGCATTTGGCCAAGCGGCTGGCAACCGCACACAGCATACGGTCGCCGACGCTGTGACCCAGGGTATCGTTGATCTGCTTGAAGCGATCCAGATCGAGAAACAACACCGCCATCTGTTTGGAATGCCGCGCCGCGCGGGTCAGCGCCCGCTGCAACTGTTCGAGCAGCGCCAGCCGGTTCGGCAAGTCGGTCAATGCATCGTGGTGCGCCAGATAATCCAGACGCTGCTGCGTCTGCATGCGCTCGCTGATGTCCTTGCCGGTGGAGACGTAATGGGTGATCGCACCGGATAGCGGATCGCGCACCGGGCTGATGGTTTTCTCTTCGTAATACAGCCCGCCATCCTTGCGCCGGTTGATGAAGATGTCGCGGAACACGTCGCCACGGGCGATCGTCTCCCACAGACTCTGGTAGAACTGGTCGCTGTGCTTGCCGGATTTGACGATACGCGGTGTCTGGCCCATGACCTCGGCACGCTGATAGCCGGTCGTTTGCTCGAAGGCGGGATTGACGTACTCGATCACACCCTTGCAGTCGGTGATGACGACCGAGTCCCCGGTCTGAGCCAATGCGCCGGCCAGTTTCGCCAACTCACCCTCGGCGGCCTTGCGCGCCGTGATGTCGCGGACCACGCCGATGAACAGTTGCTGATCCGCCAGATGCATTTCGCTGGTGGACAGATCCATGGGAAACAGACTGCCGTCCTGGCGGCGGCCCTGTACCTCGCGGAATCCCAGGCCCAGGCAATCGGCCGCGCCGGTGCGACGGAAGTGTTCCAGATAGCCGTCATGCTGTGCGCGCTGATCCTCGCTCATGAGCAGCTTGACGTTCTGGCCCAGCACCTCCGCCTCCGCGTAACCGAAAATCTGTTCGGCGGCACGGTTGAACGATTCGATGTTGCCACGGCTGTCGATGGTGATGATGCCGTCGGCGACGTTGTCGAGCACGGCATGCACGCGCGCCTCCGAACGGCGCCGGTCGCTGCGCAATTGCTCCCGCACGGTGACGTCTTCCAGCACCAGCAGCAGTGCCGCGCGACTCAGATTGCCGAGCGTGGGATGCAGCCGTTCATCAATGCCCGATGCCAGCGGCGCCAACGTCGCCTCAAAGCAATGTTCGACGCCGTCCTTGGGTGTGCAGATGCCCATGTAATGCATCTCGCGCCCGGACAACAACACCTCCGGCGCCATCCGCGCCAGCACGCCGTCGGCGAACAACTCGGTGAGGTTATGTCCGATCAGCGCCTCGTGACCGACGTCGAACAAGCGATCGACGAAGCGGTTGGCAGACAGCACTTCCAGTTCCGCCGACAGCACCAGCAACCCGGCTGGCACACTGCACACGATGGTCTCCGCGTGCTGTTTGAGCGCCAGCATCGAGCGCCGGTCGGCCTGGAAATAGGTCTCCAGCGCCAGGCCCATGTCGAAGAACACCACTTTGAGCAGGGCGCGCACGGCGTCATGGGCAGCATTGGCATCGTTGTCCGCGCCTTCTCCCGCCAGAATCTCGGGAATCAGCTCGACCAGATATTTGCAGTAGGCGCCGAGATACCATTGCGGGTCCAGGCCGACCCGCTGATGGGTCAGGCCCACCTGCAAGCGGTTCAGGACGTAATCCCGGTCGTAGATGCCGCTGGTGAGACGTTCGAAATAGTCGCTCTGTTTATGGCGCAGGCGCGCCTGGAGCTCCGGCGTGGCAATCAGTTCGCGCGTCGCGCGGAAACGCAGCAGATGAGCATAGAAGGCATCGATGAAACGCGACCGCGCGCGATGCAGGTGCGCGTGGTGGGCAAACAACCGCCGTTCGTCGGCGGGTTTGAATTCCAGGAACGCCTTACGCGTGGTGATCTCGCGCTCGTCGAGTCCCAGCTCCGCCATAATGGCGTTAATCAGTGATTCAGTGGGTACCATTGCAACCCGAGCCCGATGGCGATTCATACCGCTTGTTGCCGAGCACCGCGTTATTCCTCGGCGCGACCGCTCGGCAATGCAGGCAGGTGGTTAGGGTGTCCTCGTCACCGGGCGGGGCGACGCATTACAGGGTCCATCTGTGGGAGCAAGTTCTGGGCTCCAGGCACCAAAATTATTGTGGTTTCCGGCACTGTCACCCGAATACCGACAAAAATCAAGACGGATTCGCGGGTTTGTAGCCCGGAAGCACCGGCCTGCGGACTGTTGGACCCCAGCGCCGGCAACCACCACCGGAACCGCGTCTGTCTCCGGTCGCCACCCCGCCGCTTCATGGCGACCCTATGGCGGAGCGCAAACTGCCTCTATAATTGCGCACCCTTTCCGGGGCGCATGCGCCGCCAGAGATACACTCAGAGACACCCATGGCTCAATACGTCTACACCATGAACCGCGTGGGCAAGGTCGTCCCGCCCAAACGTTGGATCCTCCAGGACATCTCGCTGTCGTTCTTTCCCGGCGCCAAGATCGGCGTGTTGGGTCTGAACGGCTCGGGTAAATCCACCCTGCTGCGCATCATGGCCGGGGTCGACACCGAAATCGAGGGCGAGGCGCGGCCGCAGCCGGGCATCAAGATCGGCTATCTGTCGCAGGAACCGCAGCTCAATCCGAGCAAGGATGTGCGCGGCAATGTCGAGGAAGGCCTCGGCGAGATCAAGCAGGCGCAGCAGCGTCTGGAAGAGGTCTATGCCGCCTATGCCGAACCGGATGCCGACTTCGATGCGCTGGCCGCCGAACAGGCGCGTCTCGAAAACATCATTCAAGCGGCGGATGCGCACAACCTCGACCGCACCCTGGAAGTCGCCGCCGATGCCTTGCGTCTGCCGCCTTGCGATGCGGACGTAACCAAGCTCTCTGGCGGCGAGAAGCGCCGCGTCGCGTTGTGCAAACTATTGCTGTCGTCTCCAGACATGCTGCTGCTCGACGAACCGACCAACCATCTCGACGCCGAAACGGTCGACTGGCTGGAGGCGCAACTGCGGGACTACCCTGGCACGGTGATTATCGTCACCCACGACCGGTATTTTCTGGACAACATCACCAAGT
>JACRMO010000081.1 GCA_016214925.1 Gammaproteobacteria bacterium | reverse complement strand
GGCCGAGGCGCGTGAATTGTCGCTCTCCGCGCCGAGCACCACGGAAATCATACGCATGCCGGCTCGTTGCTCGGAACTTACCAGACAGAAACCGGCGGCTTCGGTGTGGCCGGTCTTGATGCCGTCGACCGAGGCGTCGCGGTACAGCAGGCGATTGCGGTTGTGCTGGACGATGCCGTTGAAGGTGAATTCCTTCATCGAATACCACTTGTAGTATTCGGGGAACTCGGTGATCAGCGCGCGCGCGATGATGGCGATGTCGCGCGCAGTCATATAGTGGTCCGGATGCGGCAGGCCGCTGGCGTCCATGAAGTGACTGCCGGTCATGCCGAGTTCCTCGGCATATTTGTTCATGTAGCCGGCGAAGGCCTCTTCGGTGCCGGCGACGTGTTCGGCCAGCGCCACGGTGGCGTCGTTGCCCGACTGCACGATCATGCCGATCAGCAGATCCTGCACCGGGATCTGCTTGCCGACTTCCACGAACATGCGCGAGCCTTCCATGCGCCAGGCGCGTTCGCTGATGGTGACCCTGTCGTCGAGCTTGATCTTGCCGGCGGCGAGTTCCTTGAAGATCACGTAGGACGACATCACCTTGGTGATGCTGGCCGGTTCCAGACGGGTGTCGGCGTTGCTTTCCGCCAGCACCTGACCGCTGTGGAAATCCTCCAGCAGATAGCCGCGCGCGGCGACCTCGGGGGCCTTCGGGATAGGCATGGCGATGGCGGCGGTCGGTGCCGCTTTCGGTGCCGGGGCCGGAGTCGAGTTCGCGACCGGCGTAGGCGTCGGAACGTCCTCGGCATTGGCCAGGGGAAGCAAGGACAGATTCAGTACAGCAAGCAACAGCAAAACGAGAGCGTGGCGCATGGTTTGGTTTGTCGAGTCCGGGTGAGCGATGAATAAGGAGCGGCAATTGTCCGCGCCCCGGATTAGATTTGCAAACGCGCTCAGTCGATAACCACGTGCGGATTGGCGATGCCGTAACGGCCCAGTTCACTGGCCATGCGGTCGGCCTCGGCGACGCTGGCCAGCGGCCCGATGCGCACGCGATAGATCGGGCGCTGATTGCTGACGGATTCGCTGATGTGAATGCCGGGCATGTGCGCCGCGCTCAATTTGCTGCGCAACTGCTCTGCATTGTCGCGGTTGGAGAATGCACCGATCTGGAGATACAGCGTCGGTGTCGCGGGTCCTGGGGGATTAGCACCAGGAGCATTGCCGGAGGGCGGCGTGTCGTCGGCGTAGGCGGGCGAAATCAGCTTGTCTATGATCTGCTTGGGGAGCTTGGGCGCGGGCTTGGCGGCCGCTGCCGATTTTGCTTGGGCGGGCTTGCTGGGTAGCGTGTTCTGCGCCATCAGCAGCGTTGGGCCGGGATCGAGATCGGGCCGGCGCGGATCGAGCGCGCGCACCTCGACCAATCCCGTGCCGGAGCCGATCAGTCCGAGTTTG
Source organism: Gammaproteobacteria bacterium (assembly GCA_016214925.1). Lineage (GTDB taxonomy): Bacteria > Pseudomonadota > Gammaproteobacteria > Thiohalobacterales > Thiohalobacteraceae > JAHJQQ01. The sequence continues at coordinate 2,217 of JACRMO010000081.1, read as the reverse complement.
GCGGCGCCGGTGTAGCTGAGGTCGATGATGCGGTTGTCGACGAATGGCCCGCGGTCGTTGATCCTGACGACGATGGAACGGCCGTTGCGCAGATTGGTGACGCGCGCGTAAGTCGGTAGTGGCAGGCTCTTATGCGCGGCGGTCATGCCGTACATGTCATAGGTATCGCCACTGGAGGTGCGTTCGCCGTGGAAATCGGGGCCGTACCAGGAGGCGACGCCGCGCTCGACGTAGCCGTTGCTGGTGGGCAGCACATGGTAGCGTCTGCCGAACACAACATAGGTGGCGGGATTGCCGTAGCGGCTGCGCGGCTCGACCTTGGGTACGGCATCGGGGATGGCCATGATGTCGCGCGGGACGGCGCCGGGACCGCTGCGTTGGTTCGGGACGGTGCTGCATGCGCCCAGCGCGAGTGCCATCACCACCAGCCCGTGGACCCGCCAATACCACCATGTCCGCACGATTATCCGCATGTGTTCACTATCGGCCAAAACGGTGGGGTTTTCCAGTCGATGTAGGTTGGGGTGAGGCGGTGTTTGTCGAACCCCAACGTGGACCCCGGCAATGTTGGGGTTCGCTACGCTTACCCCAACCTACGATGCTGCTGTGATGATTAACGCTGCGCCGACGCGCGCGTCGCGGCAATCTCATTGCTGAGCTGATGCACCGCCATGGCATACAGGGGGCTGCGGTTGTAGCGGGTGATGACGTAGAAGTTGTTGAACACCACCCACTGTTCCAGACCGTCGGCACCGTCGAGTTCCACCAGAGCGACTGGCGTGTTCGGTGCGATGGGCGACTCGGTATGCACGCCATATTTGGCCAGATCGCTTGCCGGCATATGTGGTTTCAGGCCTTTATCCAGCAGTGCCTTGTAGGCCGTGCCGCGCACCTGGGCGCGGGCGACCACTGGTGCGCCTTGCTGCCAGCCGTGTTCCTTGAAGTAGTTGGCCACGCTGCCGAGCACATCGCGTTCGCTGTTCCACAAATCGCGCTTGCCGTCGCCGTCGAAATCCACGGCATAGGCGCGGTAGCTGCTGGGGATGAACTGGCCCTGACCCATGGCGCCGGCGTAGGAACCCTTGGCGGTGCGCGCGTCGACGTGCTCTTCGCGGGTCAGCAGCAGGAACTGCTCCAGTTCGCCACGGAAGAATTCGCCGCGCTTCGGATAATCGAAGCCCAGCGTGGCCAGCGCGTCCAACACGCGATATTTTCCGGTATTGCCGCCGTAGCGGGTCTCGACACCGACGATGGCGACGACGACGCGGCTGTCGACACCGAAGTGCTGTTGCGCGTCGGCGAGGATTTGCGCGTTGGTGTTCCAGAAAGCCACGCCGCCGTTGATGCGTTCGCGGGTCAGGAAGATCGGCCGGTAATCGCGCCAGGGCTTGGCCTCGGCCGGCCGCGACATGGCGTCGAGGATGCTCTGTTGGGGTTTGGCGTCGGCGAGCAGCGCGGTCACCTCGGCAGGCGGCAACTGATGGCGCGCCGCCATGTCGGCGATGAACTGCGCGGCCTGCGGGTGGCTTGCATAGTTGCGTTGCGCGCTGGCGACGGGCGCCACCACAACCGCGGCAGGTGCAGCCGCCAGAGTGTCGGAGGTTGGCGCGGCCTTGGGTGTGTTCGCGCAGCCGTTCGACAGGACGCTGAGCAGAAGCAGCAAAGCAGTGTGTATCGCGGTGGTGCGTATGGGATGCATGGTCGACCCAGATGAGTAATTTAGGTGAGCAGTTTGCGGTGGGTGTGAATGGACATCAGGATACCGAATCCGGCCATCAGGGTCACCATCGAGGTGCCGCCGTAGCTGATCAGTGGCAAGGGCACGCCGACCACCGGCAGCAGACCGGTGACCATGCCGGTGTTGACCAGCACATACACGCCGAAGGTCAGCGCCAGACTGCCGGCGAGCAGGCGCGTGAAGGTGTCCTGCGCCTGGGTGGCGATATGGATGCTGCGCAGGATGATAAAGCCATAGACGCACAGGAGGATGAGAATGCCGATGAGGCCGAATTCCTCGCCCAGCACGGCGAAGATGAAATCGGTGGAACGTTCCGGCAGAAACTCCAGGTGCGATTGGGTGCCGTTCAGCCAGCCCTTGCCATACAGTCCGCCGGAGCCGATGGCGATCTTGGATTGGATGATGTGATAGCCGGTCCCCATCGGATCCTGTTCCGGGTCCAGAAAGGTATGCACCCGCTGACGCTGGTATTCATGCAT
>JACRMO010000080.1 GCA_016214925.1 Gammaproteobacteria bacterium | reverse complement strand
CGAGTAGCGAGCGACCTGCGCCGTCATGGCCTTCCAGATCACCCGCTCCCTCCAGCATCGCAACTTCCGTTTGTACTTTCTCGGGCAGTTGCTGTCGCTGCACGGCACCTGGATGCAAAGTGTCGCGCAGGCCTGGCTGGTGTATCGGCTGACCGATTCCAGTTTCATGCTTGGTCTGGTGAGTTTTCTGAATCTCGCGCCGGTGCTGGTGTTGGGCCTGTTCGCGGGAGCGGTAGCGGATCGCTACTCGCGCTATCGCTTGTTCTGGATCACGCAGACGCTGGCTATGTTGCAGGCCTTTACGCTCGCGGCGTTGACCTTGAGCGGGCATGTGCAGGTTGCGCACATTCTTATGCTCGCGACCACGCTGGGCATCATCCACGCCTTCGAGATTCCCGCGCGGCATGCATTGCTCGCGGGTCTGGTGGAACGCGCCGAATTGCCCAATGCCATAGCGCTCAATTCCAGCCTGTTCAACCTGGCGCGCTTTCTCGGCCCGGCCTTGGCCGGCGCGCTGATTGCCGTCTTCGGCGAAGGCCCGGTGTTCGTGATTAACGGGCTGTCGTTTCTGGCGGTGCTGCTCGCACTATTTTCCATGCGCCCGCGACCGGCGATGCACGTGCGGCCCAGTGACTCCGGCGGTGCGTTGGCCGGTCTGCGTTTCGCCTGGCGCCAAATTCCGTTGCGTTACGCGCTGGGGCTGGTCGCGCTCATCAGTCTTGCGGGGACACCTTATCTGGTGTTGATGCCGGTGTTCGCACGCGAGGTGTTCGGTGGCGGCGCGCAGCAATTGGGGCTGCTGGTCGGCGCGTCGGGTCTTGGCGCCTTGTTCGCGGCATTGCGGCTTGCGCAACGCAAACAGAGCGCCGGCCTGGAACGCGTTATCGTTGTCTCCGGCGTGCTCGCCGCGATCGGATTGCTGTTGTTCTCCCTGGCTGGTAGCTTCTTCATCGCCTTGATCACACTGCCACTGATCGGTTTCGGCATCACCTCACTGGTCGCGGCCACCAACACCTTCCTGCAATTGCAGGCCGAAGACAGTCTGCGCGGCCGCCTGATGTCGCTGTTCTCGATGGTGTTCCTCGGCTTTGCGCCGCTGGGCAATCTGCTCGCGGGCAGTGCGGCGCAACATATCGGCGCGCCGCACACGGTGCTGGTGTGTGCGCTGATTTGTTCGTTCGGTGCGGTGGGGCTGGGGTTTGGATTGTGCCGGAGTGTGGAGGTAGAGAAGGTCAAGCATTTATCCTAATCGTTTACGGGTGCGTAGGATTCGACGCTTTGTAATGTTGATGTATAAGTAAGTGATTCCCTGCCGCCGAACACAAAAATAACATTGTGGAATGTGCTCGCCGCATGAACCTCGCGCGCGGTGGGCATGTCACTCTTCGAAGCCCATGAATTAGTGCTCGGATCGTATTCTTCAACTGTCGGTATGGCATCATTGCTACTGGCGCCACCTATGGAATAGATCTTTCCATTAATGACAGAGCTGGTGTGGTATGTTCTTTGTGTAGGCATGAATGCCTTTGTCGTCCATATGTCAGATGATGGATCGTATTCATATACAAGATTCGAGAATCCTGCGTTGTTGTAACCACCTATGACGTAGATTTTCCCATTTACTGTGGCACTTGTTGGGCTGTGGTGACTGACAGGCATGGCTGTTTTGGTGGCCCATGAGTCTGTAGTAGGGTCGTATTCTTCTACAGTGTCTAGGGTGTTCGTGGTGTTGTCTCTGCCACCTATTGCATAAATCTTTCCATTTGCCGCCGAGGTAGTCAGGTTGTGTCTTGGCGTGGGCATGGGGGTTGCAGATGACCATGAGTCGCTGGCGGGGTCGTATACGTCCACGTTATCAAGCGTGTCGTAGCCACCTATAAGGTAGATTTGATTGTTGATGACACTGCAAGTTGCACCATAGCGGTGGGGTGTCGGTAGCGGTGCTTTGGTCGTCCACTGGTTCGTTGCGGGATCAAATTCCTCGTTGACCGTTTCGTGGTCTGCGCCACCGAAGACGTAGAGTTTGTCATTCGATGCGCAGCTGGTGAGTCCCCACCTGGATGTCGGCAGGGGTGTGCGAGTAACCCATATAGCCCCATCGTTGTAATCTACAGTGGCGGTGCTGACATCGCTCGCCGACTCGTTGCACCCCTGCAACAGAGAGGCAAATATTAGAATCACCGCAAACAGTGGTTGGTGTTTATTGTAGTGGCGCATGGAGGATCTCGTTCTGGATTTATGGCGTGACGATTTTGGAAATTTCCCGTGCATCAGTCGGCCCGATTTTGCGTGACATGTTATATCGTTCGAGCGAAAAGACCAACGCTAGTATTGTATATATACAATGTCAGTATCGATGTTGCCATTCCCATGCAGCGCCAGCCAGCGGTAACCCGGCGCTTTATCGTCGAGCGTGAAATCGTCGCATCCGGGTTTGAATTGAATGCAGGTCGAAGGACTGGAAAGCAGGCGCACATCGTTGCGCGTCATGTCGAAGGTCTGATGCACATGCCCCCAGAGGATGCCGCGCACCTGTGAATGTCGGTCGACGACCTCGAACAATGCATCCGCATTGTCGAGTATGAGTTTATCCAGCCAGGCGCTGCCGATCGGCACGGGTTGGTGATGCAGACAGATCAGCGTATGCCGCTCCGGGTGTTCGCGCAGCGCATTCTCCAGACGCGCGAGTTCCGCGGGGCGCAGATGGCCATGCACGGCGCCGGGCGCGGCGGAGTCCAAGAAGATCAATTGCCAGTTGTCGGCGAGCAGACGGCCGCCGCTGTGCACGCGCGAGCCTTTCAGCGCACAACTGAAGATGTTCAAGGCATCGTGATTGCCGGGCAGGCAATAGATCGGTGCATCGAGCGGTGCGAGCAGTTGTACGAAGCGCCGATAGGAGGGTGTGCCGCCATCGTGGCTGAGATCGCCGGTGGCGAGGATGCCGTCGATGCGCGGTTCGTGCGTGCGGATATGTTCGACGACCGCCGCCAATGACTGCGCAGTGTTGAAGCCGCGCAGCGTGCCGTCGGCGGGGTCGGACAGGTGGGTGTCGGTGAGTTGGATGAAGCGCAGTGGGTTGGCGGACATGGGGTCAGACCCGAATGGCTTAATCAATGTAGGGTGGGTTAGGCACGCCGTTTGTGCCGTAACCCACCAAGCGTGCCGTAGGCACACATTAAAAAATGCGTTGTGTTGCTGCGCAACGCGTGGTGGGTTACGCAAAAAACGCTAACCCACCCTACATTGATTAAGCCACTCAGCTCCGACCCCACTATTAATTTCCCAGCGCCTTGATAAACACCTTCGACTTGCGCTGATAGTTGTATAGACCGCGGCGTTTCACCGGCAGGTCATCGACGGTCGCGGGTTCGAAGCCGCGTTCGCGGAACCAGTGCGCGGTGTGCGTGGTAAGCACGAACAGCCAGTGAATGCCGTTGTCCTGCGCGCGACGTTCGATGGCGGCGAGCAGGTTGTCGCCACGGCCCTCGCCGCGATAGTCCGGATGTACGGCGAGGCAGGCGAGTTCGCCGACGGCCTCTTCGGTATACGGGTAGAGCGCGGCGCAGGCGATGGTCATGCCGTCGCGTTCGACCACCAGGAAGTGATCGATTTCCATTTCCAGGCGCTCGCGCGAACGCCGCACCAGCAGGCCTTCGGTCTCCAGCGGCGCGATCAGTTCCAGAATGCCGCCGACGTCGTCGATGCTCGCCGGGCGCAGACCCTCGTAGACATCGGTGGTGATGAGCGTGCCGACGCCATCGCGGGTGAACAGTTCCTGCAACAACGCGCCGTCGATGCTGCGCGTCACCAGATGCGCACGGCGCACGCCGCGTTTGGCGGCCTGGGTGGCGCTGGACAGATGCCGTGCGAGATCTTCGGGCAGCTTGCGGCGGCCGTTGAGCAGGCGTTCGGCATCGCTCGGGCTGAGTTGCCGAATGGGTTTGCGGCCTTGCGCCAAGCCGGGGCCGTCGAGCAGCAGAATCAATTTGTCCGCACGCAGTTCGATGGCCGCGTGCATGGCGACTTCTTCGGCGCTCAGGTTGAACACCTCGCCGGTGGGCGAATAGCCGAGCGGGGAGAGCAGCACGATGCGCTGGTCTTCCAGTTGCTGACGGAGGGCCGTGCCATCGATGCGCCGCACTTGGCCGGTATGGCAATAGTCCACGCCCTCGCGCACGCCGAGCGGCTGCGCGGTGACGAAGTTGCCGCTGGCCACGCGGATGCGCGCGCCGGACATGGGCGTGTTCGCCACGCCCATCGACAGCAACGCTTCCAGATCGACACGCACCGTGCCGACGGCCTCCTTCACGCACGCCAGCGCCGCATCGTCGGTGATGCGCAGACCGTTCGCGTAGCGAATCTCGACGCCACGTTCCTTCAGGCGCTGTTCGATCTGCGGCCGCGCGCCATGCACCAGCACCAGCTTTATCCCTAAGCTGTGCAACAGCGCGAAGTCGTGGATCAAGCCGGCGAAGCGCTCGTCCGCGATGGCCTCGCCGGTAAAGCCGATGACGAAGGTGCAGCCGCGGTGCGCATGGATATACGGCGCCGAGTGGCGGAAGCCGGTGACGAAGTCGCAATGGTCGTTGGGCGTTCTGGTCACGATAAGGTCGCTGTGCAGTGGTTTTGGGTTATGGTGCAGGAAACGGGGTGGAGTGCCAAGAAAAAAACGTTTCACACCAAAGGACGCAAAGAACGCAGAGAAATTCTATTGTATGTTCTTCGTGTGCTTTGCGTCCTTTGGTGTGAATACAGTCTTTATGACTCGACACAAAACTCCCCGATCATCTTTTCCAGCAGATCCACCGTTGGGTCTATGCGATCCAGGCGCAGGTATTCGTCCGGCTGGTGCGCCTGGTCGATGTCGCCGGGGCCGAGGATCAGCGTGTCCATGCCGAGTTTATTGTAGTAGGGGCCTTCGGTGCAGAAAGCGACCGCCTCGGCGGCGTGGCCGGTGAGGCGTTCGCCGGCCTGCACGATGGGTGCGCCGGCCGGTGTCTCCATCGGCGGGGTGGCGCCGAACAGGCGTTCGACGCGCAGTTCCAGGCCGCTGCCGGCCAGGCGCTGCGCGAGCCGCTGTTCCAGTTCGCCGCGCAACTCGGCGATGTCCATGCCCGGCAATGGGCGCAGGTCGATGTGCAGATCGCAGGCGCCACAGATGCGGTTGGGATTGTCGCCGCCGTGGATGTGGCCGAGGTTGAGCGTGGGCACCGGCACCTTGAACAGCGGATTGCGGTAACGCTGCTGGAGTTCAGCGCGCCACGTCAGGATCTCGCCGAGCACATGATACATGCCCTCCAACGCGCTGTTGCCCAATGTTTCGCGTCGAAACGCCGCGCCGCTTCGATGGCCAGCGCCAGGAATGCCTTCATGTCCGAGGTGCCGAGGCCGTACAGCTTGTGGTCGCGCTCGGTGAGGCGGAACGGATCGGATGTCCACAGTTCCGGATCGCACGGCACGGTGTCGGTGTGACCGGCCAACACCAGTCCGCCACCGCCCGAACCCAGCGTGGCGATCAGGTTGGCCTTGCCCGGACGACTCGCCAGCGGCTGAACCTCGACCTTGAAACCGAGTCCGTCCAACCAGTTGGCCAGCAGATCGATGACGGCGCGGTTGCCCTGATCGAACTGCGGGCTGACGCTGGACACCGACGGCGTGGCGATCAGCCCGCCGATCATATCCAGGAGTGTGGGCGCGGAGGTGTGCATGCGCCGATTCTGGACTATCGGGCGCGGATTTGAAATCTTCGACGGATATGAAATCCACGCAACATCCCGCTTGGAGGGTATCGTCGGCATGCCGCGCCGGCGGCGTCGATCACTTCGCCTCCGAGCTGCGCAAGTCGGCTGCGCGATCGACACCACCGGCGCGGCGCGGGAGTCATGCAGAGCGAGTAGTCAACCAAGTGCATTGGTTCCCAACGCAAGATAATCATCAAGGGCGTTGATACACAGTTTCCAGCGGCGGCCTGGCACACCCCTGCAGCCGACTTGCGCAGCTCGGAGGCGGCAGGGGTGTGCCAGGCCGCAGCCCACCGCCCACCGCTATCCGCCTGAGGTCGATTTGAAGTCGGTTCGGCTCCCTGGCGCTGGGGCGCCATGCTAAAGTGTCGGCAATCTACCTTGCCGGTTTCCCGTTCACGATGCGCACCGCCACGATCGATGACCTCGACGCCCTGGTGGAACTCGAGAATCGCTGTTTCGAGCTCGACCGTCTGTCGCGGCGCAACTTCCGCTATATGCTCACCAAGGCCAATGCGGCCACGTTGGTCGAGGACTGTCAGGGTGAATTGGCCGGCTATGTGCTGGTGCTGTTTCACACCGGCACCTCGCTGGCGCGCATGTATTCGCTGGCCGTCGATCATGCTCACCGTGGCGAAGGCTTGGGCGGCACACTGATCGAGGCCGCCGAGGCCGCGGCGCTCATGCGCGGCTGTGTGTACATGCGTCTGGAAGTGCGCCACGACAATACCGGCGCCATCGCGCTGTACCGCAAACTCGGCTATCGTCAGTTCGGCATGTTCGACGATTACTACGAAGATCACGCCGACGCACTGCGTTTCGAAAAGCTCATGGTGCCGCATTTGCAGCCGGAGCTGGTGCGCGTGCCCTATTACGAACAGACCTTGGAATTCACCTGCGGACCGGCGGCCATCATGATGGCCATGAAGGCGCTCGACGATAGCGTGGAGCTGAACCGTCAGGCCGAGATCCGCATCTGGCGCGAGTCGACCACGGTGTTTATGACCTCCGGCCACGGCGGCTGCGGCGCGCATGGGCTGGCGCTGTCGGCGTATCACCGCGGTTTCGATGTCGATATTTATGTAAAGGACGAGACGCCGATGTTCGTCAACTCGGTGCGCAACGAGGAAAAGAAGGAAGTCATCCGCCTGGTGCAGGACGAATTCATCCAGGAAGTCGCGGGACTGCCCATCGCCGAACATTACACCAAGCTCGGCGTCGAGGAGCTCAAGGCGCACTTCAACTCCGGCGGCATTCCGGTTGTGCTCATCAGCTCCTATCTCATCTACAAGG
>JACRMO010000079.1 GCA_016214925.1 Gammaproteobacteria bacterium | reverse complement strand
ATCCGCGCGCGGCTGGAATACCTGCGGATCGACTTCGTAGTGGGCATCGATATGCTGTTCGGCGAGGATGGGATAACCCGCCGAAACCCGCCCGACCACCGGCAAACCTGCCTCCTCCAGCAAGCGGATGCCGCGCGAGGAACCCGGCAGCAGTTCGATCGCGCCCTTGCGGGCCAGCGCCTTGAGATGTTCTTCCGCGGCATTGGCCGAGCGGAAGCCAAAGGCCTCGGCGATCTCCGCGCGGGTCGGTGGCGAACCGCGCTCAGCAATGGAAGCGCGGATAAGCTCGAGAATCTCGGTTTGGCGCGGGGTCAGATCGGACATACTCGCAACACCTGGGTATCTGTACAGTACCTGTGAGTATATACAGGTCGGCGATGAAAACAAGCCCCCTACACTGACTGCCGGGCGTCCCGGGCATCCAACGAAAAACAGCGGCCCTCGGGTCGCCGTTTTAGATGTGCAGGGAAATTATCCCTGCGCGGTACGAAGAGAGATGGTGCTGGCGACAGGAATCGAACCCGTGACCCTCTGATTACAAATCAGACGCTCTACCAACTGAGCTACGCCAGCAATAGTGAGGCGCGATTCTACCCTAGGCCGGAATTCATTCACAGGTGAGCGGTTGCCGTCGGATGCCTGTGTGCTCGGCCATCAACGCATCCCATCGTGCAGCGCTCACCGGCTCGTCGCTCGATTCTTCCAGATCCACCCAATACACCTCGCGGCTGAGAAATCGCGGCTCCAGCTGAGGTGTATACCCCAGGGCCGTGATCGTCTGGGCTCGCACCTCGGCGCTGCGTTTGTCGGTAAAAACGCCAAGTGAAATAAAATTCTGTCGGCCCAGGAAATCGTCTTTCACACCCTTCTTCTCGAAGTCGTGCACGACGTCCTGCGCCTGGGTCCGCGACATGGACGGCAGATATACCCAGTACCCGGATGGCTCTTCGATGTGCGCGGCACGCACGGCGGCCGTTGATCCCAAGCCGGATGCTTCAGCGACGAACGCTTCCGCGCGCTGGCGTTCGGTGAATGGGCCGATGGTTTGGCAAATACGAGTAGGGCTATGGTCCGTGGCCGGCATGGGCGTTTCGAGTGCCGGTACGCTGCCGGTATCGGGTGGTATGCGTTCTGTTGTCGCGCCGTCCATGGGCTCACTGACGGGGGCTGGCGTTGGCGCAGGCGATGATAGCTCCGTTTGTTCAGACAGCTCTGCGGGAATCTCGGCCGGCGCAATCGCTGGCGCTAGCTTGCCGCGTTCGCGCAACAACACCAATGGTTCGGTAGACGCGGGAAGTTGCGTCGCGGATATGCGCGGTTCCTGGTAGGCGTTCCTATGCTGATACAACCAACCCAGCATTAGCAGATTGCCCAGAACCAGCGCATACACAATAAACTTCATGGAGGACGTTCCGCTCAGGGCACATTGGCCACAGCGGCATCCAAGTCGATGCCTTGCTGTGCAACTTCGGCCTTGCGCGCGCGCGCAATCCGCGCGAGGCCCTGTAATACCAGATCGGCTTCATAGTGGACGCTCGTCGCCAGGAGCGGCCGCAAGCGCGGGGCATCACCGCCGGTGAGCACGCATCGCAGTCCATTGCCCAATTCGACACGCAAGTCCTCCAGCACCCGGTCGATGACTGCGATCTCGGCATAGAGGGTCCCGCCGACCACAGCACTCCCTGTGTCGGCACCCAGCAGACGCACCTGCTCATGCGATGCCGATTTCATCTGCTCGCGAATCGCCTCGGCACGTCCGACAAGGGCATCGCGCATCAATTGCAGACCGGGAATAATCAAACCGCCCAGGTGACGGCTATCGTGCGCCAAAGCATCGATGGTCAACGCGGTTCCGCAATCGATTACGCATACGGGTCCCGGAAACAATTCACGCGCGGCCAACAAGGCCAACCATCGATCTATACCCAGGTCACTCGGCTCGGCATACGCATTGCGGACACCGAATTGTTCCGCGCGTGCGACGACATACTCAGGCGTCAACTTCCAATGACGTTTCACCCAGGAATTGAGCGCGCGACGCAGCGGTTCGCCGGCCACATTGGCAACCAACACCGCCTCGGGTGCATCGAGTTCACCCCAGGCCGCACTGGCGAGTTCCTTGATGGCATCGCCGGTCTGCTCCAGAACACCGCCATGCTCGAAATGTCCATTCCGCAGAATGGCCCACTTGAGGCGGCTATTGCCCGCATCCAGCAATAAGATCATGAGGTCATCCGTAAACTGATTTCACCGGAGGCATAGCGCCGCACGTCGTTGCCGACTTGTATCAGTATTGCGCCGTCGTCATCGATAGTCGCTTCAATACGGCAGCCGCCAACGCATTGCGTGACGGCTGCTCGCGCGATATTCGATAGAGATCGACCCACGGCTGACCGATCTCTCCGGTGGCATCGTCCGGCATGCGGATATTGAGCCCGATGCCGATGATGGCATAACTCGGCCCGGAAGCCTCGCCTGCGATCTCGACCAATATTCCACCCAGCTTACGGCCGCGCCACCACAGGTCGTTCGGCCATTTAAGTCCGAATTCCCCATCGACACAGTCACGCAATGCCTGCACCAGCGCCACGCCGGCGGCCAGACTTAATCCGGCCAGCGCAGCAGGGCCTGCCGCGAAACGCCACAACAAGGATAAATATAAATTACAGCCGAACGGCGACACCCATACCCGCCCCTGGCGGCCACGTCCGGCGCGCTGCCATTCAGCCACGCAGACAGTCCCCGAGGCGGCGCCTTGCGTGGCGCGCGTTTTGAGATAGGTGTTGGTGGAATCGATTTCGTGGAGAACATCCAGAAGCGGCAAGCACTCACGCACGCCCGGTACAAGCAGGTTGCGGATCTGCTCCGCTTGCAAAAATTCGAGCGGCTGCGCGAGACGATAACCACGTCCGCGTACCGCATGGATACTCAACCCGAGCGATTCCAAACCGCGTAGTTGTTTCCAAATCGCCGCCCGGGTAACACCCAGTCGGTCACCCAATACCTCACCGTAGTGTAAATGCCCATCGTCCAGAATCTGGAGCAGTGCGAACCGATCTGTCATGTCGCCAGTTTATCATAGCGTCCCAAAATCACGCCGGCACAACCTATCCGTTGATAATTCCAAAGCTTATCGAGATGCCGGATGGACCTGTTCAATTATCGGACAGCCACGCCGATAGGTAAGAGACGCCCCGGCCAGTCTACTACACTGAGGTGTATATCCGGCATGCGGCCAGGGAACTCGCGCAGGAGGCAACACACATGGCTTTTACAGCGCAGTGGCAGTCGCGACTCTCGAGGATTCTGCGCCGCTTTACAAGCGCGCCCCGCGTGAAGATGAAGACGGGCGCCCCCTCAGTGATTTCATGATGATCATTCCTCAGTTGCGGACACGACCTCCGCGGTTGATTCAGAAGAAGATCGAAAGAATTCAGCGCGTCCTGGCGGATTTTAGCAACTTGGTGGTGTTTGCCGATCTGAATCTGAAAATCAACGTACTCTGGGTGATTGTCCGGCAGTCGCCTGGCGCCTGTATTGAGATTCCCTTGGCCATCACTTCTGTTATTCCCGAGGCCTTGTTAGTTGCGCATCCGCGCTTCTGTTGAAATCAGACAACCGCGCAACTGTCAGCCGGCAGTCAGGGCGGATTCCAGCTCCGCGAATGTTGTCGCCACTTCGATGGGCTCAAACAGAATACCTAACTGCTGACTCAATCGACTCGCCGAAAAGATACCTCGAATGGACTGTGCTCCCGTCCGGCGATCACAATCACACACCAACGCATGATGCCGCCCCGCACGTCGCAATGTCTCCAGGACATGTCCCACGGAGGCAGCCAGAACCTCATCCAAAGAAATGCATTCCAACTCTGCCTTAGGCGTCATGATATCGCGTACGCGGATTTCCGCGTGACGCACATTCATGTGCCCAAGCAGTTGTAACGGTTTCTCACCTTGAATGTCATGCGAGGTGATCAGCCCGACGACATTGCCATCGGGGTTGGTTACCAACAACAATCGCACACCACCAACGCGCATACGCGTTAGCGCCCATTCGATGGAGACATGAGGTTCGACCGTCAGTGCGCCGACCTGCCGCAGGTCGGTCATGGTCATAATAGCCGGGCTGTCCATGCCAACCGTGGTCGGCAACTCTTGAGTAGGTCGCACAAACCCAACCGGGCCTGAAAGACGTCGCATTTTCAAAGGCATGTAGTAGCTATTCAT
>JACRMO010000078.1 GCA_016214925.1 Gammaproteobacteria bacterium | reverse complement strand
GACGATCTGTTCTATCTGCACGGCGGCTATGGCGGCGCCTTCCCCAAAGTGGAAGCGGCGCTGGAAGGATTGAAGATCGATGCCAAAGTCGAGGTGCTGCTGACGCCGGAGGAATGTTATGGCCAACGCGATCCCGGACTGGAGATGACGGTCGACGCCGAGGCAATTCCCGCCGAGGCGCGCGTCGTCGGCACGCATTTGGAAGGCGAGGCGCGCGACGGGACTTCTTATCCGTTTCTGGTGGTGGCGGTCGAGGGCGATCGGATCAAGCTCGACGGCAATCATCCGCTGGCCGGCAAGCATCTGCGCTTTATGCTCGAAGTCCTGGACATCCGTGACGCCAGTCAGGCCGAGCTTGACGCCGGCTATGCCTTCGGCCTCTCCGGATAAATCCGTGGCGATCGATGCGGGACCACGGGTGCATGGCGCAGCCCGCTGAGCCGTATTTTCTCGCGCTGGACCAAGGCGGTCATTCCAGCCGTGCCTTGGTGTTTTCCGCAGCAGGTGAAGTCATCGCCCGCGCACAGATTGCCGTCGACACCCACTACCCCCAGCCCGGATGGGTCGAGCAGGAGGGCGCTGCGTTGATCGATTCGCTACGCGTGGTGCTTGCCGACGTGCATGCCGCATTAGGCCCCCGTGCGCAACAGGTGCGTGCCGCCGGACTCGCCACGCAACGTTCCAACTGCATCTGCTGGGATCGCAACGACGGTCGCGCCTTGAGTTCGGCGCTCAGTTGGCAGGATCGGCGCGCGCAGACGTGGTTGGAAAAGCGCCCGCTCGATGATGCATGGTTGCACGCACGCACGGGCTTGTACCGTTCGCCGCATTATGGCGCCAGCAAACTGCGCTGGTGTCTCGATCACCTCCCCGCCGTGCGCGAGGCCGCCACCGACGGACGTCTGGCCTGCGGTCCCTTGGCCAGCTATCTCATTGCGAATCTGCTGCATGAGCAGCCGCTGTGCATCGACCCCGCCAATGCCGCGCGCAGCTTGCTGTGGAATCTGCGCGAACGCGATTGGGATACCGAACTGCTGAACGTATTCGGCATCGAGCGTGCGTATCTGCCGCGCACAGTGTCGACGCGTTATGACTATGGCGCGCTGGCTTGGGGTGACACTACGCTGCCGTTGCGCGTGCTGACCGGCGATCAGTCAGCGGCCTTGTATGCGGACGGATCGCCGCGCATGGATGTCCTGTACATCAATCTGGGCACGGGTGCATTTCTGCAACGGCCCGTTCCTGCATTGCCAGTCCCGCCGGAGGGTGTGCTCGCCAGCATCGTCTATGCGGATGAAACGCGCGCGGAGTATGTGCTGGAGGCGACTGTGAATGGCGCCGGTACGGCACTCGACTGGGCACGCGACCAGTTGGGTATCCACGCTATCGAAACGCAGCTCCAACACTGGTTGGAAATAGACGGTGAGATTCCGCTGTTCCTCAACGGCATCGCCGGTCTGGGTTCGCCCTGGTGGCGTGCCGACTTCGCCAGCCGCTTCATCGGGAGCGGAGAACCGTGGGCGCAGGCCGTGGCCATTGCCGAGAGCATCGTGTTTCTGATTGTGGAAAATGTGCGGCGCTTGCAGGGCGATGCGCCCGTGCAACGCATTCAAGTGAGCGGTGGACTCGCACAGCTCGACGGATTGTGTCAGCGGCTGGCCGATATCAGTGGCCTGCCGATCCTGCGCAGTGCGCAGCCCGAGGCGACCGCACGCGGCGTCGCCTGGCTGCTGGCGGATGCGGAAGGTCTGGGCTGGTGCGCCAGCGACGGCGAACTGTTCGCGCCGCAACCGCACCCCGCTTGCAGCGCACGCTATCGGCGCTGGCGCGAGGAAATGCAGCAGGCCCTGATCGGGTGAATGTGTTCAAGCCGCTACGCAGACGGGTCGACACTCTCTATGTAGAGCGCAATACGCTGCGTTATTGCGCCGGATGTTCTAGAAGTACGGAGCAGGCATGCATCGCCCCACACTGATCGCCCACTGGCAGCCATGCAGGCGGCGGCGGAGGCCGGTGCGCGCTGGCTGGAATTCGATGTGCAGTTGAGCGCGGATCGGGTTCCGGTGTTGCTGCATGACACAACACTCGATCGGACCGCCGGCCAGCCCGGCGCGGTGTTCGAACTCACCGCGCAACAGCTCAACGCAATCAGCGTTGGCGAGCCGGCGCGTTTCGGCACGCAATTCGCCAATGTGATGCTGCCGACACTCGCCGAGGTCGTCGCCTGGCTGATGACACAACCGCAGGTGCAGGCCTTTGTGGAGATCAAGACCGAGAGCATCCAACGGTTCGGCGTCGAGGCCGTGCATGCGGCGGTGATGCGCGTGTTGGAGCCGATGCGCGAACGCTGTGTGCTGATTTCCTATGACGATGCCTTTCTGTTCGCCGCGCGGCTGGCGACACCGAGTGCGACACCGATGCGCATCGGCTGGGTTGCGGCCGACTGGAATGATGACTGTGCGCGGCGTGCCCGCGCACTCGCGCCGGATTTCCTGTTCACCAATCACACGCGCTTGCCGCCGGAACCGCAACCCTTGTGGCCAGGTCCTTGGCACTGGGCGGTGTATGAAGTCACCGATCCGGCGCAGGCGCTCGCGCTTGCCGCACGCGGCATCGCCTTCGTGGAAACCATGGCGGTTGGGGAACTCCTCGCCGACGCACGCCTGCAGGATCACGGTGAGCACGCTTGACGTCGATGTGGTCGTCGTCGGCGCGGGCATCCAAGGCGCCGGTGCCGCGCAGGCCGCGGCCGCGGCCGGCTACAGTGTCGTACTGTTGGAACAGACCGGCATCGCCAGCGGCACGTCGAGCCGTTCCAGCAAATTGATCCATGGCGGACTGCGCTATCTCGAAAGCGGGCAACTGAAACTGGTCCGCGAATGCCTGCGCGAGCGCACGCTGCTGCTGCGCAACGCGCCCGATCTTGTGCGCCTCACGCCGCATTACATCCCGGTCTATCGGGATACCCGTCGCCGGCCGTTCATGTTGCGTTTGGGCTTGAGTGTGTACGCGCTGCTGGGCGGTTTGCGTCCCGAGTTGTATTTCAGTGCTGTACCACGCCGTGATTGGGCGACGCTCGACGGGCTGCGTCAGGACGGTCTGCAAACCGTATTTCGTTACTTCGATGCGCAGACCGACGACGCGGCGCTTACCCGCGCCGTGGTGCGTTCCGCCGAAAGCCTGGGCGCGCGGCTGTTGTTGGGTGGCGGGTATGCATATCGTGTTGCCGCACCGCCTGACTCAAGGTGTGTTTTACGCCGAAGCTCCGCGCGACGGCCGCGCCGTGTTCATCATGCCCTGGCGTGACGGGCAGACCTTGGTGGGCACCACCGAACGCAGCTATCAAGGCGATCCCGCCGCCGTGGCGCCGACGCCGGATGATATCGCCTATCTGCTCGACACCGTGCGCCATTACTTTCCCGCCTATGCGCGACGCGAACCCAGCGAGGCCTTCGCCGGCCTGCGCGTCTTGCCGCGCGCAGACAGCGCCGCCTTCGGCCGTTCGCGCGATACGCGCCTGCATAGCACGCACAGCCAGCGCGTGGTGTCGATCTACGGCGGCAAGCTCACCGCCTATCGCGCGACAGCGGCGCGGGTTATCGAGATGTTGCGGGCGGTGTTGCCTTCGAGAACGCGTCGGGCCAGAACGGAGGCATTGAGAATAGAGGGTGAGATCGAGACACAGCAAAGCGTGTAACGCGTAGGTTGGGGTGAGCGTAGCGAACCCCAACAATCCTGCGGCGTGGTATCCGTTGGGGTTCATTTCATTCACCCCAACCTACAGTCTGTGTCGCGTATTAGGCATGCTAAATAATGTTGAAGACATCCGCGGTCAGCGCGTGCGTGCCCTGCCTGCGTTGCGCGGACGCGGCGTCGTAGACCACCAGTATCGAGGTGGCATCGCCACCGTTCGGCGCGAACAGGGTCATACCTTCGGCGTGATCGTCCCCCTGACCGTAGGGTACGTCCAGAACCCGCTCTAATGCGTCAGTTGGAACCATGGTTTCGCTAGCCGGTTCCGCGCCGCCCCGCCAGCGAAACACGCTGACCGGGCCATCAAGATCCAGCGTTGGTCCAGCGAGTATCAGCAGGTCGTGGCCCTGCACGCACAGATCGCGGATACCGAGACCGTCCAACTGTAGAAAATGTTTGCGGTACAGCTGCGCGTCGGGTCCGATGGTTTTCAAGCGCAGCGTCGTGGATTGTTTGCGCTCTTCTTCAAGTTCCAACTCCAGAATCACCGCCCAGCCACGCAGCACCGGGCCGCGCAGGCCGAGGAACAGCCGCGCGCCGTTGACGGCCAGGCCTTCGATATCGAAGCCGTTATCCTTGCCGGGGATGGCGAGGAATGGCGCCAGATGTTTGTCCTCGCGCAGCGCATCCATCAGGTCGTTGCCATGGGCGTTGCCGTGCAATTGCGCGGCCGTGCGTGTCGTGCCCTGCTGTGTATGTTCTTGCGCGAGGGTGTAGGTTCCGTCGTGTTCGACAACGGGGATACGCGCCAGCAGATAGCGGTTGCCGTCACTGCCGATCTTGGCCAACTGTTTGCGAGCTTTTTCGCTGCCCTCGTTCAGTTTGGGTTTCTTGCGTTTCAGACTGTGCGAACCGACCAGCCAGAGGTAACCATCGGCGTAGGCCAGTCCTTCCAAATCCGCTTCCTCGATGTCCGCGGGATCGGAGGGCGGCACCACGGGCAGTCGTAGGTAGTCGTTCAGTGCAAACTGCTGGTGATGGCCGTAGCGATGACTATCGATCGGGACGAGTCGCTCCAGGCTGATCGTCTCGTCGTTGGTGACCCACAGGGTGTTGCCGATCTGTACCGCAACCGATAAACCGTCGCGCAGCTGTTTGCCCTTGCTCAGCGCGTTGCGTTCGGGCGCAAATTCAAGTTGTACAGTGTCGGGCATGAGGGTGTATGGGGACAGATTCGAAATCTGTCCCCGCGCCTGATTCTTATTGCTTGATGAACTTGACGACGTGCTTCTTGGTCGGTCCGTCGTTGTCGAAGCCGCCGTGCGTGGTGCTGGTGCTGGTCCTGCCGGGTGAGACGTGTACGGTGACGTTCTTGAGCTTGGCCAGCTTTGGGTCGAAATATTTCTCCATGCCGAGGATGGGCGTAGGCTCGCCAGTCGGAATAGGTGGTTTCTGCTCGATACTCTCAAAGGATCCAGACACCAGATACAGTAACGAACGCTTATATGCACCGCAGGTCGGGTCGTCTTCCTCGGCCTTGTCGGTGAGATGGAATTGCTGATAGCGCTTGATGGTGCCGTCGGTGAGACGCGGGCGTACCAGCCTGTCGAAGGTATCGTGGCGCACGGCCGGGGCCAGGAAGCTCACCGACTCGAATTTCAGCTTGTCCGCCAGCGCATCGATGATGTGCGCATGCACGATACTGCCCGCGGAATGCCCGACCAGATGGAAACGTACCGATTGTTTGGCGGCGGCGGAGTTGGCGAAGGCGTTGTACAACAGCACGGCACCGGATTTCTTATTGCCGCTGATGGCGGCGGCATTCTGCTTCATCTCGCCCCAGATCTGCGTGCCGGGTTTGGCCAGCAGGCGTTCCAGGCGTTCGTTCCACCAGCGTTCGGCGCGCGACCAGAAGCCTTCGCCGGCGCCGGCCGGACGCGGCACATCGCGGATGGCATCGCTCAGCCGGTTGAGCACGGTGTTCATGAGGTCGGTCTCCCACATCAGATAGATCGGGAAGATCTGATTGTCGTAGAGCATGGGAATCCATTCGGCGGCATTCGCCGCCGCGTCTTTCTCGCCGACCAGCCCGCCGTGGGCGTAGATGCACACATTGATGGGTTTGTTGCCGAGGTTCCAACGCTTGCGCGCCTCGACCAGATGCACGTCGACGATGGCGCGCAGATCGTCTTCAGTGGTGCGGAACAGACCGCTGTTGGAGAGTTGCCCGTTGTTGCCCATGTCCACCACGAACGGTGAAACCTCACGGTTGCGCAGTACCGTGCTGGCGGCCAGTGCAACGCGCCCACGGGCGTCGGTGCGCAGGGTGTTGCTGACGGCCAGCGCCTTGTGATCCTGGGTGACGACGCCGAGTTGCGCGACCCAGCAGTCCATGGCGTTATCCGTCCAGTCCTCGTAGGTGAGAATCGCGTAGCCGCCGGTTCCCCAGCCGGTGTCCCAGGAATTCTGGATCAGGAAGCCCTGGTCGTTGTAGCCGACGAAAGCGATGGCATGGCCGCCATCGCCGCCTTTCTGCGCGGGGATGGTGAAGATCTTGTCGGCATACGATGTTGGCCGTTTGCGCTTGAGATCGTTGCCCTTGTCCCAACCGGCGTGCGTGTCGGTGCTCGCGTAGACGATGCCGACTTCGTTGAGCGCGGCATGAATATCGGTGATCTGTTTCGGATCGATGCGGTAATAGGCGCCGAGCGGACGGTTGACGGCGTCCAGCCACCAGTCGTCTTTGGGATTCTTGGGCGCGGGTGGCATCTTGATGCCGGTCTTCCACAAGGCCTCGGCGCAGGCGCCGTGTTTTTGCCAACCCTTGAGCGCGCCGCGCAGGCTGGAACCTTCGTCGCGTGAACCGGGGAATTCGTCATAGCGTCGCGCCATCGAATACAGCATGTATGGCGAGACTTCCGGAGTGGCTTCGCGCCGCGCCTTGCGCAACAGATATTCGACGACCAGCGACAGGGAAAAGCCGGTGCAGGCGCTGGTATCGAGCTGGTTCTTTACGCCCAGCGCGATATCCGGGAACAAGGCCGCTTGCGGCGCGAGCGCGATGTTCGGGCGAAAGGGTAGATCGCGGAAGTCCGGGGTGTCCGGACGGACGCTGCGTTTACGAACGGGTGATTTCTTCATGGGTGACCTCCCTGTTGTCGATGGATGTTACTCGCGCGGCTTGAAATCCCGTTGTTTGAAATCCAGGGCCACCGAATTGATGCAATAACGCAGGCCCGTCGGTTGCGGGCCGTCCGGAAAGACATGACCGAGATGCGCATCGCAGCGCGCGCAGCGTACTTCGGTGCGGATCATGCCGTGACTGCGATCGACATGTTCGTCGATGGGTGCATCGGCGGTGGGCTGATAGAAGCTCGGCCAGCCGCAACCGGAATCGAACTTGTTCTCGGAGACGAACAGCGGCGCGCCGCAGCAGATGCAATGGTATTCGCCGATGCCTTTGAAGTTGTGGTACTGGCCGGTGAAGGCGCGCTCGGTGCCGGCGTGGCGTGTGACCTGATACGACTCGGGCGTGAGTTGTTCGCGCCATTCGGCATCGGTCTTTTCGATCTTGTCGGTCTTGTTACTCATGGGAGCCCCGGAGATCACAGCCATGTGCAAGTATGCGCCGCTGTTCTCCGCGCGCCAATCCGCTTGCATCCCCCTTACATCCCCCTTGCATCCCACGCGGTCGCCTCGTTACCCTGCCGGCATGTCGACAGCATCGCCCTTGCCCCGCATCCCCGACGCCGCCCTGGAGTGGCGCGCCATCCGTTCGCCCGGACCGGGCGGGCAGAATGTAAACAAGGTGGCGACGGCCATTCAGTTGCGGGTGTATCTCGCCAAGGCTGGATTGACCCCGGCGGTGCGCGCGCGGCTGGAGAAGCTGGCCGGCCGGCGCGTCAGCAGCGAAGGCGCGCTGCTGATCGAGGCGAACCGCTTCCGCAGCCAGGAACGCAACCGCGCCGACGCCTGGGAACGCTTCGAGGCGCTGCTGGTCCGTGCGCTGGTCAAACCCAAGAAACGCATCGCCACCCGCGTGCCGAGCGGCGAACGCCGCCAGCGCGTGGACGATAAGACCAAACGCGGCGCCACCAAACGGCTACGGCGACCCACCGGTGGCGACGAATGACGTGTAGGGCGTTCAGATCAGTCGCGCCCCGCCGCTGAACAGGCAAGTCGTTACGCGCGTTGTGTGGATGGAAACCATGGCGGTCAGATCACCCAGAAAAGTCCAGAAGCAGGGCGGATTCTTCCGCACCCTGCGCATCGCCGTGTTGCTGCTGCTGTTGTTCGCGGTGGCCGGCGATGCCTGGCTGACCCAGCTGCGCACCACCGACTGGAATGACGCGCTGTGGGTGAGCATCTATCCGATCAATGCCGACGGTAGTACGGCGACGGCGGACTACATCGCCGGCCTCGACAGCGAGACGTTTGCGCCGGTCGCGGAGTTCATTCCACCGGCGCCGCCGCCGAATGGCCAGCGGCTGGCGGTGATGGCGTGGAGTCTGAAGATGCGCTACTGGGCTTGGTGCATGGGGCGCGACTATGCCGGACCGCCCAGCGACATCCAGGTGTTCGTTCAGTATTTCGATCCGGAGCGGACCGACCGCGTGGCGCATTCGCTGGGTTTGCAGAAGGGCATGATCGGCGTGGTCAACGCCTTCGCCGCGCGCAAACAGAGCGGCCAGAACAATGTCATCATCGCGCATGAACTGCTGCACACCGTCGGCGCGACCGACAAATATGATCCCACCAACAGCCAGCCACTGTATCCGCAAGGCTATGCCGATCCCGATGACGATCCTTTGTACCCGCAGACCCGCGCCGAAATCATGGGCGGACGTATCCCGTTGTCGGAGACCGAAGCGGATATGCCCATGAGCTTGAACAAGACGGTCGTTGGGCCGGAGACGGCCGCTGAGATCAATTGGGCGCAGCCCGCGTCTTAGTCTTTTCGGGAGGCGATGCTGCTAAAATGCGCATCCCCATCCAACCGCGCCGCCGCATGCTATGAATACCCAACTTCCCGTCCTGCTGTCCATCGTCGAACTCGGTGGCTATCCGAATTTCGCGCCGCTGTATGAACGGCTCGGCTGTCGGGTAGTGGTGGAGAATTCCATGCGCAAGGCGCTCGCCGCGGTGAAACAGCTCGCGCCCACGGTGGTGGTGGCCGAGTTCAATTTCCAATCCGACTTTCGCGACCGCACCAGCAGCCTCGAATCCTTGATGGCGGTGGTGCAGCGGTTGCCGAATACGCGGGTGATTGTGTTCTATGAACGGGAACACGCCGATCATCTCGCCAAATTGCAGGCGAACTTCCCGCTGTTTCGGGTGATGGCGTATCCGATTGTGGAAGAACAGCTGGCGGCGAATGTGCGGGCCGCGCTGGCGGATTGAATGATTGCGCGGCTGTGTGGCAATTGTACGAGATTCATGCCGATTTAAGGCATCGGCATGTGATGAATGATGTGCTTCGGTAAGGATTCAGAGGTCTCTCAAAGCGCCGCCGCAATTTCCCTGAAGCTGTTCAGTCCAGCCTCGAGATTTTCAATGATCTCCCCTGCCAGCTCATCCGGCTCCGGCAGGTTGTCCAGATCGGCCAGGCTTTTATCCTTCAGCCAGAAGATATCCAGACTGGTTTTATCCCGTGCAATGATTTGCTCGTAGCTGAATTTGCGCCAGCGGCCTTCCGGGTTGCCATGTTCGCTCCAGAGTTCTTTTCGCGCATGGCGGTTGAGCGGGTTATAGCCGGTGATGAACTCCTGCAAATCCTCGAAGCGCAGCGGTTTCTTTTTCAGGGTGTGGTGGATATTGGTGCGGTAGTCATAAATCCACACTTCTTTCGTCCACGGCTCTTTGCTGGCGGCGCGGTTATCGAAGAACAGCACGTTCGCCTTTACACCGTTGGCGTAAAAGATGCCGGTGGGCAAGCGCAAAATGGTGTGCAGCTCGGTGGTTTCCAGCAACTTCTTGCGCACCGTTTCACCCGCGCCGCCTTCAAACAGCACATTGTCCGGCACCACCACCGCCGCGCGTCCGGTGGTCTTGAGCATGGTGCGGATGTGCTGCACGAAATTGAGCTGTTTGTTGGAGGTGGTCGCCCAGAAATCCTGGCGGTTGTAGGTCAGGTCGTCTTTCTCCTGCTCGCCTTCCTCGTTGGTGAAACTCATCGCACTCTTTTTGCCGAACGGTGGATTCGCCAACACATAGTCGAAACGTTTACCGCTATCGGCCACCAGCGCGTCGTTAGGCGACACCATGCTGTCGCCGTCGATCTCGCCGATGTTGTGCAGGAACATATTCATCAACGCGAGGCGGCGCGTGCCCGCGACAATTTCATTGCCGTGAAAAGTCTCGTGCTTGAGAAACGCCTTCTGCTTCTTGTCCAGCGGATGTGCCGCCACCAGAAAATCGTAGGCGGCCAGAAAGAACCCACCGGTACCGCAGGCCGGATCGGCAATGGTCTTGCTCGGCTCCGGCCGCACGCATTCCAGCGCTCCAGCAACCCTTCGTAGATGTCGCCCTTCACATCCGCGCCCATCGTCACCCACTGCGTTTCGTTCACCATATCGATCAGGCGATACAGCTTGGCCGGATCTTGAATCTTGTTTTGCGCCTTGGTGAAAATCTGCCCCAGCATCCCCGGCTTATTGCCCAGCTCGTGCAGCAGCGTCATGTAGTGTACTTCCAGCTCCGCGCCGCGTTTGGCCTTCAGGCTCTGCCAGTTGTATTCGGCAGGAATACCCACCGTGCGGTTATACGGCGGCTGGCTGTATTCATCCGCCATTTTCAGGAAGATGAGATACGTGAGTTGCTCCAGATAGTCGCCATAGCCCACCCCGTCGTCGCGCAAGGTGGTGCAGAAACTCCAGACTTTGGAGACGATGGATGCGGTTGCGTTCATTGATTTTTATTTCCCGATAGCAAACAAGCTGTTCGTCGGCCGATCAGCATACGTTGATGCATAAACGATCTATAAATGAGGCATAAATGCATTAAAGACGGACCAGAACATAGTAAGAGGATTTCCTATCCCCATGTTTTTCAATTTGATTTTCATCGCCCATCTTCTTCAGGAGCCGATATGCCTGAATCTTTGTCATGTTGCACAAGTTCATCACATCACCTCGCGTGTCGCGCCCATTGTTCTGGATGCTCTGCGAGAGGGCCG
>JACRMO010000077.1 GCA_016214925.1 Gammaproteobacteria bacterium | reverse complement strand
CGTAGGTTGGGGTGAGCGCAGCGAACCCCCACGGTGGCGGCCGCGTTGGGGTTCGGCATACGGCGCCTCACCCCGACCTACGCATTACTCTTTGGTGTGAACATCTTTATCAGTCAGTCCCCCTGCGCATCCCGCCAGCGCTGGAAGGTCGGATACTCCTTGTAGGCGCCGCTGGCGACATAGTCGAGCACGTTGCGCAGGCGGTAGAACTGCACCACCGAATCCACGCGCAGGATCTCGCGGCCGTTGAGATCGAAGAACAATAGCGTGGGCGCGTAGAACAGGCCCAATTGCTCGGCCCAGGCGCGTTCGGTGCTGCGCCGTCCATCGGGCGTGATGACCGGCTGCTTGCCCCACAGATTGAGCTGCACGCTTTCGAACTGGCCGAGGCGCGCAAGGATTTCCGGCTCGGTCAGCGGACCGGTGTGCAGAATGTCGCAGGCGTGGCAATCGGGCTGTTCGAAAAACACGATCAGCGGGCGTTCGCCGGGATGGTGGGTGCGCGCCAGCGCATAGGGCGCCGGTAAAAAGAAACTCTCGGGATTCATATCCTCGTTGTCGAACACCATGGCCCCGACGGCGCGCTCGAGATAGCTGCGGAAATTCTCCTCGCGGTAATGCGCATCGGCGACGTATTCCAGCGCGGCGCGGAACTGATACGGCGGGTAGTAACCCGCCAGGCGAAACACCTCTTTGCCGGTGCGGTCGTAGAACAGCAGCGTCGGGGTGAAATTGACGCCATGCCGCAAGGCGAAGGAACGCTCGCTGCCCTCGGCGCCGTCGACATCGGTGACGCTGCGGCTGCCATGAATATCGATACCGACTACATCGAAATGACGCTGGGTATATTCAAGGATATCGTGCTTGCCGAAATTCGTTTCCAGCAGCTCCTTGCAGTAGGGACAATATTTCTGGCCGACGTAGACCATCAAGCCGCGGTTGCCGTCGGCGGCGGCCTCGCGGACATCGTCGCCAAGATCGAGAAAGCTGAGCTTGAACCACTCCGGATAACCCAGCGGCTCGTCCAACGGTTGATCGTCGAACACTGGGGTTTCCTCCGGCGGCGGCGCGGGTGCGGCGGCGGCAAGCGCCATGGCGCAGCCACTGAGCAACGCGGCGAGCAGTGCCCACCGACGTATCCATCCGCAACGCTCGAAGTTACCCGTCATGCTCTACCCCACCCGTCTGCGGGGGACAAAGTACCAGATGCATCCAGGGGCGGGAATCGCCCGTGCGAAAACGGTTCCGCCGTGGCGCGTGCCGGCGCTATCATCGCCGTCTGGCCGCCTGCTCTGGAGAAACCACGATGAAAGCACACGATTGTCGCGCGCGGCGGTGGTTGCTGGCCGTGCTGCTCGCCATCGGCTGTAGCGTTGCGACAGCGGAACCCATCGATCTCCAACTGTTGGGCGCGCCGACCCATAAAGTCGTTTATCAACTCAACAAGGCCGACGCGGACTATATCAACGGCATTCTGTTCTCCGTCGGCGAGATGCTGCGCCGCTATGGCGACGATATTCAGATCGTCATCACGCTGTTTGGGCCGGGCATCCACCTGATCGCCAAACAACCGGGCCGGCCCATCAGCCCCGAGGCCCGCGCGCGCGCCGCGAGTCTGGCCGCGTATGGCGTGGAATTCCACGCCTGCGGCAATACCCTGAAGTCGCTCCACTGGACCGCCAAGGATGTGCTCGACTACGCCACGGTCGTCGACGTCGGTGCCGACGATCTGATGCGCTTGCAGGAACAGGGGTACGCCTATATCAGCTGGTAAGACCGCGCCACGACCACCGCCACGGGGAACGACAGGCTTTTTTATCGAGGCATAATCTTTTACCTCACATGACCGCCGGCACATAACCGGACTATAATCCCGCCAGCCTGCCAAGCGCCGCCTAAAGATCCACAAGAGCGCCGTTGCAGACTTAACCGGAAGGCCGTTGTTTGCCGTTGTTTCCGGGGCGAACGTAACAACGATTAACAACTACCAAAGAGTGAGGACCATGAGGACAAGAACCGGTTTGAAGATGTTGGTGTTGTGTCTGGGCACCCTGGCAACCGCGTCGGCCTTCGCCGCCGGCGATGCCGAAGCGGGGCGCAGCAAGGCCTTCACCTGTATGGGCTGCCACGGCGTCCCCAGTTACACCAATGCGTATCCGACCTATCACGTACCCAAGCTGGGCGGGCAGCATGCCCAATACCTGGTTTCCGCGCTCCAGAGCTATAAGAGCGGTCAGCGCAGCCACGGCACCATGCGCGCACAAGCGGCCAACCTGAGCGATCAGGATATGGAAGATATCGCCGCCTATTTCGCCAGCCGCACGGAATGAACCCAGCACAACCCCTGAACGATAACAGTCAAAGGTACGCGATATGAAAACAACCGCACTTCTCGCTTTGGGCTTGCTGCTGTCCGGCATCCTGGGTACGGCCTCCGCCGCGGGCGACGCCGCCGCCGGCAAGGAAAAGTCCGCCATGTGTCAGTCCTGTCATGGCGCCGATGGCAACAGCACCGACCCGCAATTCCCGCGTCTGGCGGGTCAGCACGCCAACTACATCGAACGCGCGCTAATGGATTACCGCTCCGGCGCGCGCAAGAATCCGATCATGGCCGGCTTCGCCGGTGGACTCACGGATGAGGACATCGCCAACCTGGCCGCTTATTTCAGCAGTCAGGCCGGTGTGGTCACCCCGGTTCAGCCGCGCGAGGTCAACAACAACAAGTAAGCCATATGAGTCCAGCGCCGGACCCCGGTCCGGCGCCCCTCCCCGCAAAGCCCGCCCCGAATACGACAAGAATTGAGATTTTTGTTGTCGCGATTTTCTTGACAAGCCACGAATCTCTGCAAAACTTGTCCGGAATTGTTTACGCCCCGGAGGGCATCGCGTGGCTGAGCACGGCTTTTCCAGTCGCCAGGTTTGCCGGATCACCGGCCTGACTGCCCGCCAGCTCCGTTACTGGCAGCAGACGGGGCTGCTCTCCCCGTCGGAACTCACTGCCGGCGGCCATGCCCGCTACAGCTTCACCGATCTGATCGCCCTCAAAAGCGCCCGCCGCCTGCTGGATGCCGGGGTGTCGCTGCAACGCATCCGCAAATGTCTGGCCTCGCTCACGCGTTTCCTCCCCACGACCGAGACGCCGTTGCGCGAGCTGTCGTTGGTGGTCACCGGCGATGTGATTCTGGTGCTGCATTCGGCCGGCGCCTTCGACGCCATCAGCGGTCAGGAATGGGTGCTGCCGGTCGCGGACATTCTGCAAGAGATCGAAGCACTGCGGGATACGGATACAACGCTCCCGCTGCAATGGGAATTGTTCGAAGAAAATATCGAGGAGGATTTTGTCGAGGGACCGCACCGCCTGAATCAGGGATAGCGGAGAGAAGATAACAGTCATCAGGCACGAGGTGGTGCGGCACTTGCGATCCAGGTGCCGCATCTTTTGTCGACAACACTGCGCCGCGACCCGGCGAAAAACGGATGGAGACAAACCATGCACGTGATTGCCATTGCCAACCAGAAAGGTGGTTGCGGTAAGACCACAACGGCTATCAATCTTGCCGCCGCGCTGGGCGAAGACGGTGCCCATGTTCTGCTCATCGACATGGACCCGCAGGGCCATGCCTCGCTGGGGTTGGGCCAGAGCACGCTCGGACGCACCGGCCTGTTCGAGGTTCTGAACGGCCAAACCGAGTTGGACGACGTGATCCAGGAGGGTGTCGCCTGGGGCGTCGATCTAGTACCTGCAACCATTTCGCTGGCGGCTGTCGAACATGTGCTATCGGATCGTCCGGAACGCGAACGCCAATTGAGCAAACACCTCGAAACCGTACAACACCTTTATGACTACGCCATCCTCGATTGCCCACCCTCGCTCGGCCTGCTGGCCGTCAATGCCCTGCGCGCGGCCAGCGAAGTGTTGGTGCCGATGGACGCCAGCCTGTACGCCCTCGACGGCCTACAGCGTCTGCGCGAACTCGTACATCTGATCGAGACCCGCTATGACCTGGACATCCCGCTGCGGCTGTTGCCGATCATGTTCGACACGCGCACGCGCCTGGCGCGCAGCCTGTTCGATCATCTGCTGGAACAAGGCCTGAGCACATGCGCGACCCGTATCCGCGCCTGTGTGAAAGTCCGCGAAGCCGCCTTGCAGGGACAGTCGCTGCTGGCCTATGCACCGCGCGCGCCGGTCGCCGCGGACTACCGCAATCTGGCTCTGGAACTGCGTTCGCAGGCGACCGCCCACACGCGCGCGGCAACGGCGCCGTTGGATGCACGCGAGATCGTGCTGAACTTCCAGGACGTGGCCTGTCGGCGCCTGCAGATCGCCGGCGATTTCAACGACTGGATTCCGGACGGTGGCGTGGAAACCCGCCAGCTCGATGGCAGTTGGCAGAAGGTGCTGCGCGTAGCCGAGGGTGCCTATGAATACCGCGTCATTATCGACGGCATCTGGCAACAAGATCCGACCAATCCGTATGAAGTGCCCAATCACCTGGGCGGCAACAATTCGCTACTGCGCGTATGACGTGCGAAGGAGTCACTGCGATGCTGAATCCCGCCTGGCAACCCGCCCAGGAACATGCCGAACGGCTGGTCCATATCAGCCATCATTTCCTCAGCGAGAGCAACACACCACCGCACGCGCCGGCGGCGGCTGATCCCATGCAGATCCCGGTCCTGCTCGCCGTCGCGCCCGATATGCCCGAACGGCAAGACCCCGGCTATCTGCTGCGCGCACTGAGCCGGCAGTTGAATCTGCCGAGCACGGCAGCGTCCGAGCACACCGAACGAACTGAACGGGCCGAGCGTGATTGGCATCTGCAACCCTGGGCGCATTCCAGCGAGATTGCTCCCGCGTCCCCGCTTGTCGTCCTCATGATCGACGCCACGCTGGACATGACCCGCGTGGCCTATGGGCTGCTCAAGCAGATCAAGCAACGGCAGATCGGAACGGTCGGCGTCATCTTTCGTGCTGGCGATGATCTGGCCGCGGCACGGCGTTGCTACCGGCGGCTGGCCGTCGGTGCGCTGCAGTTTCTCAATCTGCCCTTGGTCAATCTGGGCTGGCTGCCCAATCCCGGCCCGCATTTCGCGGCATCCCTGTCCCACGCCGCCCAGGTCATCCACAGCCAGCGGCGCGAATTCGTACCCGCCAAAGAGGCCATGCAATGAGTCTGCACATCCGCGCCGTCGCGCCGCCCACGCAGGCACGCCTGCGGCAATTGCTGCTGGAGTCGTTGCCGCAATTGCTGGGTAGCGAGGCACGCGCGTTGCCGTCGACCGGCCATCTGCCGGTCGACACCGTGGTCGCCCTCGATGCCTATCAACGTGTGTGGGTGTTGAGCTTCAGCAGCAACGACCCCGGTCGCGCCCTGCTCGACGGTATCGCCGCACTGCAACAGATCCGCGATCTGTTGCCCTGGCTGCGCCAAGCGCGTCTGGTTGGCGCCGAGGCCACGGAGTGTTCGCTGCTGGTGCTCACTTCCGAGCTACCCGCCGGCAGCGCGGAACTCGCCCGACGCGCGGGTGTCGAGTGGCGCCGGCTGCGTTGTCTGGAAGTGAACGGCGAACTCGGTCTGCTGATCGAACCGCACGAGGCGTCCGCACTGCAACCACAGCGCCCGCAACCGGCGGCGGTAAACCCGCAGCCCGTTGTGCAGAATCCACAGCCGGCCACACTGACCCCGCTGAGTCGCCGCGATGGTGGCCTCAGCGCCGAGGAAGAAGCGTTTTTCCAACACCTCTAGAGACACTTTCGTCGTAGCCGCACAGGCCGGGCAAAAGCGCGGGGCGCGTTGCACGCCCGAGGATTGAGTCAGACCTTCCCTAGCCGTATCAAGTTCTCCCGTCGGGCGGTCGCTGTTAACGATACCCGTATTCGCCCCCCACGCGCCGATGTCCGATATCAACATCTCCGACCTGTCCATCACTGTCGTCGAGCCCTCGGCGGTACAGGCGCAGATCATCGCCGGGCACCTGCGCGACGCCGGCGTTCGCGAGGTGCAGACGCTCCACACCGGCGCGGATGTATTGGCGCATCTGGAACGCTTCAAATCCGATCTGGTCATCAGCGCGATGTATCTGCCGGACATGACCGGCGCCGATCTGGTCCAGCGCATGCGCGCCACCCAGCGTCTGGAAGACCTGCCGTTCATGCTGATCTCCAGCGAGACCTCGTTCGCCATGCTCGACCCGATCCGTCAAGCCGGCGTGGTCGCCATCCTGCCCAAGCCGTTCGCCCCGCAGGATCTGCGCCGCGCATTGGCCGCGACACTGGAATTCGTCAATCCGGATAGCGCGTCATTGGCCGACATCGTGCTGGACGATTTGCAGGTGCTGGTGGTCGACGACAGCCCTACCGCGCGCAAACATATCTCGCGCGTACTGCGCAACCTCGGCATCGAGAACATCACCACCGCCGAGAACGGCCGCGCCGCCGTGGAACTCATTGAACAGAACTTCTTCGATCTGGTGGTCACCGATTACAACATGCCGGAGATGGATGGCGAGATGCTCACCCGCCACATCCGCGAACACAGCTCGCAGCGCAGCATTCCGGTGCTGATGGTCACCAGCGAAGGCGATTCCAGCCGGCTCGCCGCCGTGCAACAGGCCGGCGTCTCCGGCATCTGCGACAAACCCTTCGACGCCATCACCGTCAAGCAGATGATCCGGAATATGCTGGCGGGTTGAGAACCAAAAACCATTTCACACCGAAGGACGCAAAGAACGCGAAGGTTTTTCTTTTGGAGAAATCATTCTTTGCGCTCTTTGCGTTCTTTGGTGTGCATAAAGTGGCGTGAATAATACGTCGAACTTCCGGTATGATAATGCGGTCCCGATCATGGCCCGCATGCATGCACGACACCGCCGCACCCACCCCCGAATTCACCAGGCGCTCCGCGTATGCCTGGGCCTTCTACGACTGGGCCAATTCGGCGTTTGCCACCACGGTCATGGCCGGGTTCTTCCCGCTGTTCTTCAAGCAATACTGGAATACCGGCGTCGCCGACACGCTGAGCACCTTCCGGCTCGGCATGGCCAATTCCATCGCCAGTCTGATCGTGGTGTTGGGCGCGCCGCTGCTCGGCGCCATCGCCGATCACCTGGATACACGCAAAGCTTTCCTGCTGGTGTTTTCCGCGCTCGGCGTGGTGATGACTGGCTCACTGTATTTCGTCGCCGCCGGCGACTGGCAACTGGCGGCGCTGTGTTATGTGTTGGCCGTGCTCGGCTTTTCCGGCGGCAATCTGTTCTACGATGCGCTACTGATTTTCGTCGCGCGCCCCACGCAACTCGATCGCATCTCCGCCTTGGGATTCGCGCTCGGTTATCTTGGCGGCGGCGTACTGTTCGCGGTGAATGTGTTGATGGTGCTGCACCCCGATTGGTTCGGCCTACCGGATAAAAGTACCGCCGTGCGCACCAGTTTTCTCACCGTGGCGGTGTGGTGGGCGGTGTTCACGATTCCCGTACTGGCGAGTGTGCGCGAACCGCGCGCCGCGCAGCCGACACGATTGGGCGTCGCACTCAGCAAGGGTTTCGGCCAGTTGCGGCATACGCTGCGCGAAATCGGCCGGTTGCCGCAAACCTTTCTGTTCCTACTCGCCTATTGGTTATACATCGACGGCGTCGACACCATCATCCGCATGGCGGTCGATTACGGACTGTCGCTGGGCTTCCCCTCCAACAGCCTGATCGTCGCCCTGCTCATCACCCAATTCGTCGGCTTCCCCTCATGTCCCAGGTGTGGGAGTTCTATCTGCTGGCCGTCGTCATCGGCCTGGTGCAAGGTGGCGTGCAATCGCTGAGCCGTTCACTGTATGCGCGTCTGATTCCAGTTCGACGCAGCGCGGAGTTCTTCGGCTTCTATAATATGCTTGGGAAATTCGCCGCCGTGCTCGGACCGGCGTTGATGGGTTGGGTCGGCGTGCTCACCGGCAATCCGCGCCTGGGGATTCTGTCGGTGCTGGTGCTGTTCGTGTTTGGCGCAGTGCTGCTGATGCGTGTCGACCTGGAACGTGGCCGGCAAGACGCAGCGAATCACAGTTGAGGTCCGCGCAGGATGCCGCGACGCAACAACCCTATCACCCTCGCACGCATACTGCTGACACTGTGGCTGTGCAGCGGCGCACCGGCGATACACGCCGACGACCTGGCGCTGGGCATGCAAGCACTGGAGATGGGCCACACCGCGCAAGCCATCGAATTGTGGCGCCCGTTGGCCGAAGCCGGCGATGTGGACGCGCAATTCGGATTAGGCGTGATCTACAACGACGCGATGGGCGTACCGCAGGATTATGCCGAGGCGAATTACTGGTTCCTGCGCGCCGCCGAACAGGATTATGCACCGGCGCAATTCAACCTCGGCAATGCCTATAAGAACGGTACCGGCATGGCGCTTGATCCCGCCATGGCGGTGCGCTGGTGGCGCAAGGCCGCCGAGCAGGGCTTCATGCCTGCGCAGTTCAATCTGGGCTCCGCGCTGCTGGAGGGCATAGGCACGCCGCGCGATCCTGCCGC
>JACRMO010000076.1 GCA_016214925.1 Gammaproteobacteria bacterium | reverse complement strand
TGCTGACATCTTTCTCCATGGTCTCTTTGAGTTTGGCGAATTCACCGCGGCGAATGATGTCGCTGACCAGCGGCGTATGCAGGAGCAGCTCACAGGCCGCGGCACGGCCGCCCCGCTGGGTCGGTACCAGCCGTTGCGAAAGCACGGCGCGGGTGTTCTGCGCCAAGCTGATGAGGATCTGCTCGCGTTCATTTTCCTCGAACAGATTGAGGATGCGATCAAAGGCCTCATTGGTGTTGTTGGCGTGCAGCGTGCTCAGGCACAGGTGGCCGGTCGAGGAAAATTCGATGGCCTTTTCCAAGGCCTCGCGGGTGCGGATTTCACCAATGGCCAGTACATCCGGCGATTGCCGCAGCGCGTTGACCAGCGCCTGATGGAAGGAATGGGTATCGATGCCAACTTCACGCTGATTGACCATGGATTGACGGTGTGGGATCAGATATTCGATGGGATCTTCCACCGTGATGATATGGCTGTGATCGATACGGTTGCGTTGCTCCAGCAGGGCGGCGAGCGCGGTGGATTTGCCGGAGCCGCAGGCGCCCACGAACAGCACCAGTCCGCGCCTTAGCAGGGCGACATCCTTGAGCGCGGACGGCAGACCGAGGCTCTCCATTGTCGGCACCTCCGGCGGTACCGCGCGGATGGCAACGGCGGTATGGCCGCGCTGTCTGAACAGATTAAAGCGGAACCGCCCCAACTCACCGAAGCTGCTGGCGAGGTTGTACTCGCAGGTTTCCAGGAAATCCCGGCGCTGCGGTTCCGTCAGCACGGCATTGACGATCTGCTCGATGTGCTTGGCCTGTAGGCTGTCGCCGCTGCGCGGGGCCAGTTTGCCATCGACCCGAAAGGCCGGTGGCGTGTCGATACTGAGCAGCAGGTCCGAGGCACCGACGCGGCGCATCCGGGTGAGGAGATTCTGCAGTAAGTCCATATACGGTGTGGTTCCTGGTCCGGATATTTAAAGAATCGTGCTTGAAGGGTATCGACATGCCGCGAGCGGGCTTTAAGTCGGCCCGGCGATGATCCGGTATATACTGCACGGCCAATCCCTATGGCCGAGAACAGCATGGATCTCACCCCCGATTCCCGGTCCCCGAGTCCGGTCTATCTGCGCGACTACCGGCCCGCGGATTTCCGCATCGAGACGGTCGATTTGCAGTTCGAATTGGACCCAGCGCAGACCCGGGTCACGGCGCGGTTGTGCCTGGAACGCGCGGCGAGCGCCGCGGCCGACGCGCCGCTGGTGCTGCACGGCGAACACCTGGAACTGCTGGCGCTGGAACTCGATGGGCGGGTCTTGGCCGCCACCGACTATCGGTTGACCGCTGAAGGCTTGTGCATCGACCGGGTGCCGGAACGTTGCGAGCTGCGCATCGTCACGTCCATCCGTCCGCAGGACAACACCGAGCTGTCGGGCCTGTACACATCCAGCGGCAACTTCTGCACGCAGTGCGAGGCCGAAGGTTTTCGGCGCATCACGTATTTCCTCGACCGCCCCGATGTGATGGCGCGTTACAGTACGACCATCAGTGCCGAACGTGAACGCTATCCGGTGTTGTTGTCGAACGGCAATCTGGTCGCGCAGGGTGAGGGTGAGAACGGACGTCATTGGGCGCGCTGGGAGGATCCCTTCCCCAAGCCGAGTTATCTGTTCGCGCTGGTGGCCGGCACGCTGGCGTGCATCGAGGATGAATTCGTCACTGCCTCGGGGCGCACCGTGCAGTTGTTCATTTATGTGCAGCAGCACAACCTGGATAAGTGCGGGCATGCCATGCAGTCGTTGAAAAAAGCCATGCGCTGGGATGAAGAGGTCTACGGTCGGGAATACGATCTCGACCGCTTCATGATCGTCGCTGTGGATGATTTCAACATGGGCGCGATGGAGAACAAGGGCCTCAATGTCTTCAATTCCAAGTTCGTACTGGCGCGACCGGACACGGCGACCGACCAGGATTACCAGAACATCGAAGGCATCATCGGCCACGAGTACTTCCACAACTGGTCGGGCAATCGCGTTACCTGCCGCGACTGGTTTCAGCTCAGTCTCAAGGAAGGCTTCACGGTGTTCCGTGATCAGGAGTTCTCCGCCGACATGGGTTCGCGCGCGGTGCAGCGCATCCAGGATGTGAACCAACTGCGCACCCATCAATTCCGCGAAGACGCCGGTCCCATGGCTCATCCGGTGCGCCCGGACAGCTATGTCGAGATCAACAACTTCTACACGGCGACGGTGTACAACAAGGGTGCCGAGGTGGTGCGCATGCTGCGTACGCTGCTGGGTGCGGAAGGATTTCGTCGCGGCACCGACCTGTATTTCCAGCGCCATGACGGCCAGGCCGTGACCACCGAGGATTTCCTGCGGGCCATCGAAGATGCCAACGGCGTTCAATTGCAGCAGTTCCGGCATTGGTACACCCAGGCGGGTACGCCGGCGGTGCAGGTGGAGCGGCATTACGATGCCACGGCGCGCACCTTTGCGTTGACGCTTATGCAGCAGTGCCCGGCCACGCCGGGTCAGCCGGATAAGCTGCCGTTCCATATCCCTGTGGCGCTGGCGCTGCTGGGGCGTGACGGCCAGGAGTTGCCGCTGCGGCTGTACGGCGAGCGCGCGGCGCAGACCGGCACCCGCATCCTGCAGCTGTGCCAGGTGCAGGATACGTTTGTATTCCAGGATATCGACAGCGAACCGGTACCCTCGCTGTTGCGCGATTTCTCGGCGCCAATCCGCATCGACGTCGACTACTGCGACGAGGAACTCGGCTTCTTGCTCGCCCATGACCGCGATCCCTTCTGCCGCTGGGAGGCGGGCCAGCAACTGGCGGTTAGGCTGCTCCTGAAGCTGACTCAGGCATGGCAGGCGGGTGAGGCACTCCGAGTACCCGAAGACTTCATCGCGGCTGTGCGCGCTGTTCTAGTGGCGCAGGACGTGGATTCTGCCTTTAAGGCGCTGGCGCTGAGTTTGCCGAGTGAAACCTATCTGGCGGAATCTATGCGCGCGGTCGATCCCCAGGCACTGCACGCCGCGCGGCAGTTTCTGCGGCAGTGTCTGGCGCGTGAACTGCGCGACGACTGGCTGAGCGTTTATCGGCGACTCGACGACACCGGAGCCAATAATGGGGTCTATGCGCTCGATGCCCAATCGCTGGGTCGACGCAGTCTGCGCAATCTTTGCCTGAGCTATCTCATGGAATTGGCGGACGAGCGCGCTATGCTGGACCTCGCTCTGGAACAATTCCAGGAGGCGCGGAATATGACCGATACGCTGGCTGCCTTGAGTGCGCTGGCGCAGCGCGAGGAGGTGCTGGCCGAACAGTGTCTGGATACGTTTTACGCCCGCTGGCAGGCGGACCCGCTGGTGCTCGACAAATGGTTCGCGGTACAGGCCATGTCGCGGCGCGCGGATACACTGGCGCGCGTGCGCGCACTCAGCGCGCACCCTGCTTTCAGCTTGAAGAATCCGAACAAGGTGTATGCACTGTTGCGCAGTTTCGCGCAGGGCAACCCGGCACGTTTCCATGGCATGGATGGTGCAGGTTACCTGTTCATGCGCGATCAACTCGCCCAGCTCGATGACATCAATCCGCAGGTCGCGGCCCGCCTGGCGGGCGTGTTCAACGACTGGCGGCGGTATACAGAGCCCTATCGGTCGGCGATGCGCGAGGTCCTACTGGCGCTGCGGGACAAACCCACGTTGTCGCGGGACCTGGGTGAAATCGTGAACAAGTCGTTGGCTGAGTGAGTGCGCGGCAAAGCCCTGACGATTTTGTGATCGGCTGAGCTGAATTGGCTAAGGATGTGGCTATAGTTTTAATGGCAATCAAACCGCCAGCAATCTAATCGCTCCTGGGGACGTGCACCAGGTTGGAACAAATGGGAGGCAGAGCTTTATGAAAGCGACCCAGAATCGACCCTGCCGGGGTCTGTTGATGCGCGCCTCGTTGGTGGGCGGTTGGTTGTTGAGCGCTTGTTTCGTCTCGGCGTCGGCCTTGGCCGAACAGGCCAAGCTCGGCGGCGTGAAGTTCTGGGCGACGGCCGCCGAGAGTCCGGAGAGCACTGCCGCCATTGGCCCTTCGTTACTGCGTCCACCCGCGAGCTGGTCCTGGGAAACGGATGCACCCAAGTTGGATTTCGCGACCGGCATCGAACATCGCTTCATCAGCGGACTGAGCCTGGATGCGGGACTGTCGGCGGCGCATGGGACTGAAAATACCGGCCGCAGCACGATCAACTACCGCGATTACTTCCTGGGGATGCGCTATGGCTCCCTGGATACCAAGGTCTGGTATCTGCCTGAATCCTCCGACCGCGAACCGTCCGCGCTCTACTATGAGGCCGGCTGGCAGCAGCCGGTGAGCGATAAGCTGTCGTTGTCCCTGCGGCTTGGCCAATACGATCAGACCTATCTTACGAATGAGGGTGCCGTGCCCAGTCTGAGCTTGGGTGCCAGTACCACGATGGGTGGCTACGGTCTGGGCTTGCGCGTGATTGACGGTGGCGGACAGATGTTCGGCGGTGAGCAGGATCTGCGTTTGATGGGCAGTATTTCCAAGCCGTTGCGCTAGCAGCATATTCGTTCTCAATATCATGCCAGCTCAACGGGTTGAATGTGCCTGTTGAGGTCTGGCATGATGCCTCCCTACCACGGATAGGATATTCTCATCCTATCTGCCCTATGGTCCATTACGCGCTTTGTCGGATTCTGCGTTGATTCCCATGGAGTTCCTACCCGTATTCTTGAAGCTCGACGGCCAGCCTTGCCTGGTTGTCGGTGGCGGTACCGTCGCGGCCCGCCGGGTTACGCTGTTGCGCAAGGCCGGCGGCCACGTGACGGTGGTAGCGCCGGAGCTGAGTTCCGAACTGGCCGAGTTGGCGAGCACGGGCGTGATCGCGCACCGTGCCCGCCGTTTCGAGGCAGCCGATCTCAATGGCATGCGCGTGGTCATCGGCGCCACTGACGTGGCCGAGGTCAACGCCGAGGTGTCCCGTCTGGCGCAGGCGCGTTCCCTCCCGGTCAACGTGGTCGACAATCCCGAGCTGTGCAGTTTCATCGTGCCCTCCATCCTGGACCGTTCACCGGTCCTGGTAGCGGTGAGTACGGGCGGTGCTTCGCCGGTGCTGGCGCGCCAGTTGCGTACCCGGATGGAAACCCTGATTCCCTCTGCATACGGGCGCTTGGCGGCCATGATTGAAGAATATCGTGAGCCGGCCAAACAGCGGTTTGCCGATGCCGATACACGTCGGCGCTTCTGGGAAGAGGTATTGGAAAGCCCCGTTGCCGAACTGGTGTTCGCCGGTCGTGAGGCCGATGCCCGCCGGCGCATCGAACAGGCCCTGGCCAAGGGCACGGCCAAGGAAGGAGTCGGTGAGGTGTATCTGGTCGGTGCCGGTCCGGGCGATCCCGATCTCCTGACCTTCCGTGCCGTGCGCCTTATGCAGCAGGCCGATGTACTGGTCTATGATCGGTTGGTCTCGGCGCCGATCCTGGACCTGGCGCGCCGTGATGCGGAACGCTTCTACGTCGGCAAGGAAAAGAACAACCACGCCGTACCGCAGGAAGGCATCAATCAGTTACTGGTCGATCTGGCGCGTCAGGGCAAGCGCGTGTTGCGCCTCAAAGGGGGCGACCCGTTCATCTTCGGTCGCGGTGGTGAAGAGATCGAGACCCTGGCTCAGGAGGGCATTCCCTTCCAAGTGGTGCCGGGCATCACCGCCGCGGCCGGTTGTGCGTCCTATGCGGGCATCCCGCTAACGCACCGCGATTACGCCCAGTCCTGCACCTTCGTCACCGGCCATCTCAAAGAAGGCAGCCTGGATCTCAACTGGATTCAGTTGGTGCAGCCGCGCCAGACGGTGGTGTTCTATATGGGCCTGACCGGCATCGATGTCATCTGTCAGCAACTCATCGCCCACGGCATGGCACCGGACATGCCGGCCGCGCTGGTGGAGCAGGGCACGACACGCAATCAGCGTGTGCATATCGGTACGGTTGCGAGCTTGCCGGCGCTGGTTGCCGAATCGGGCGTGCGTGCGCCGACCTTGACCATCATCGGCGAAGTGGTGAAATTGCACGACAAGCTCGACTGGTTCCAGCCGGCCGAACATGTCTACGAAACTGAATTCAGCACAGCGGCGAAACGCTACACCTGAGGCGGAGATCGAGATGGAAGTGGAACAATTCGCAATTGATGGCGGCGGCTGCGCCTCCGACGAACCCTTCGCGCTGCAAGTGCTCGGTGACAGCATGGAGCCGGAATTCGAACACGGCTGCATCATCGTGATCGACCCCGCCGGCGTGATCCAGAACGGCAGCTTCGTGCTCGCCGAGGTCAACGGCGAACATATCTTCCGCCAGTTGCTGGTGCAGGAAGACCGCCTCTATCTCAAACCCATGCGCACCAATTACGAGATTGTCGAGATTCCCAACCTCAAGGTCATCGCCGGCGTGATCGTGCAAAAGGCCGGTACGCGCCGCAGTCAGCATAAGCGGTACGACTGAGAAGCTCCACGGCACACCTTCTACCGATGGTTTGCGACGTGATGTTGGGCATCGCAGGCTTAGTTCAACCTACGGTACTAATACTTCATCCCTTCGGCGGCATCTGCTCCGGTCGTAGCCGGGGTGTGAAGTAGTCGTCGGCGTTATCCATAGCAAGCGGTTCGCCGTCGGCGTTCACTAGCGGCAATTCGAAATCGTTCCAGCCGCGCAGGCCGGTCTTTAGCGAGTACACGTCGCGGTAGCCCATCTGTTGCATGACCAGTGTGACCAGGGCGCTGCGATTGCCGGAGCGGCAGATCACCACCACCGGGCGTTCGCGCGCTTCGACCAGTTCGGGCAGGGTTTCTTCGTAGCCGTATTCGCAGGCGGTTTCCAGAATGCCGCGCGGTACGTTGATGGAACCTTCGATGCGTGCGGCCTGAAATTCGTAGGGTTCGCGCGTGTCTACCAGCAATGCCTCGGGCTGTTCCTGGCGGAGTTTGTCGACGACCCAGGGGAACAGTTCTTTGATGTGCGGCAGGCATTCGGCGATCAAGTCAGCGAAGCGTTTCATTGCAAAATCACTCCGTCATTATGGAGATCCGGAATCCAGGTGTTCATGTCGAGGTGGTGCTGGCTCCTGGCATTCGCCAGGATGACGTTTGGGAATGTAATCTGACCTTCCCTTAATCTAATCCACGCGTGGTTTCGGTGCGGTTGGCGCGCATGCCTTGTTCGACGGCGATCACGGCGGCCTCGACGCGCGAGTGCACACCGAGCTTGCGCAGGATGGCCTTTACATGCAGTTTGACGGTGCCATCGGAAATGCCGAGATTGCGCGCGATGGCCTTATTGCTCTGGCCTTCCGCGAGCAGCACCAGGATTTCACTCTCGCGCGGGGTGAGTTCCGAAAACGGACTGGGATCGCGCGCGGTCACGCTTTCGCCTTGCACGACTTTGGCG
Organism: Gammaproteobacteria bacterium; assembly: GCA_016214925.1. Taxonomy (GTDB): domain Bacteria; phylum Pseudomonadota; class Gammaproteobacteria; order Thiohalobacterales; family Thiohalobacteraceae; genus JAHJQQ01. The sequence goes on along the minus strand of JACRMO010000076.1, from coordinate 4,023 downwards.
AGCACCGGTGCAAGATCGGGCGCGACGACCGTCTTGCCGGCGACGATGTCGCGCAATGCGAGCACCAGATCGTCGGGCTCCATGTCCTTGATGAGATAACCTTGCGCGCCACTGCGCAGGGCCTCGACCAGATCCTGTTCGTTGCTGCTGGTGGTGAGCATGGCGATCGGCATGCGCTGGCCGCTCTGGCGCAGATGCCGCAACACGCCGAGGCCGTCCAGGCCGGGCATGCGCATGTCCAGCAGCACCACGTCGGGGTGCAGTTGCTCGGCGAGTGCGAGACCTTCCTGGCCATCGCCGACGGCGGCGACGACCTCGATGCCGCGATTCTCCAACAGACCCTGCAGGCCGACACGGAACAGGGTGTGATCGTCGATAACCAGAATGCGCAAGCTCATGAGTTCGCTTTGCCGACGGTCGGCAGGGGCAGCGGGGTTTCGCTGACAATGGGTTTCGACACCTTGGTCGGGGCCGGGAAGGTGAGTTGGATGCGGGTACCTTCGCCGGGTTCGCTCTCGAAGCGGATCTTGCCGCCGAGGCGCCGCGCGCGTTCTTCCATGATCAGCAGGCCGACGTGTTCGCCGGGCGCGCCATCGGTTGTCAGCGGCTCCATGCCGGTGCCGTCGTCTTCGACCAGCACGCGGTATTGACCGTCGTCCTGGCCGCGCAGCAGCACGCGCACGGTGTGCGCCTTGCTGTGTTTGCGCACATTGCACAGGGCCTCCTGGACGATGCGCAGCACCTGGATTTCCATGTCTTCCGGTAATGCCGGTCCGCCCCATTCCTTCTGCAGGAAGATCTGGATTTTGGATTCGTTGCGGAAACGTTCGACGACCTTCTCGATGGCCGGCATGAAGCCGCGGCGGTCGATCGGCGCGCGGAAGTGGTCGATCAGGCCGCGCAGTTCGGTATAGGCCTCGTCCAGGCTGTTTTCGATGCGTTCGAGTTCGGCCCACAGCGCCGACTCGTCACCGCGGTGCAGCGTCTCGTCCAGCACGCGTACCTGGAAACGCAGACTCGCCAGGGTCTGTGCCAGCGAGTCGTGCAATTCATGGGCGATGCGGGTGCGTTCCTCGATAATCGTCAGCCGGTTGGCCTCTTCGTCGACGCTGGATTTTTCGATGGCCATGCCCAGATGCCGGCCGATGCTCACCAGCAGCTCGCTGTCGTAGTCGGTGTCGAGGCGGTTGGCATGGTCCACGAACAGGTTGTAGACGCCCAGTGTGCGGCCGCGGTATTGCAACGGCACCGCGATCATCTCGACATCGTCTTGCTTGAAGAAGGGTGTGCCGACCAAGCGATCGCATTTATGCACGTTGCTATCGCTGAGGATAACGCCATCGGTGGCCGCCTGGCCGCACAGACACTGGTGCGCCGGCATGAATTGTTCGCGGATGACGACCTCATCGCTCAGGCCAATACTGGCAACCATGCGCATGCGATTGTCGTTGGTCAGCAAGCGTACGGTGGCGGCGCGGGCATGCACGACTTCCTTCAAGGTGTGCAGGAAGCGCGTGAGCAGATCATCGAGATCACGCGAGCTGTTGATACTGGCGGCGACGTCGTAGAGGATTTCCAACGAGCGCGACTTGTGTTTGATATGCGCGGTCTGCTGGCGGACTTGGGCTTCCATGTCCAGCGACAGGCCTTGCAAGGTGTCGCTGATCTTGTTGATGTCGGTGATGAGGTCCTGGGTGTCGCCGTGTTCGACTGCGGGGAGGCGGGCGGCCAAGTCGCCGGCGCCGATGTCGTTGGCCCATTGGTGCAGCTGGCTCAGGGGCTGCAACAGTTGGCGCTTAATGACGTTATACAAACCACCCAGGAAGGACAGCCCCAGGGCCAGCAAGAATCCGCTCAGGATAAAGGCGGTGGTGGCATGCAGTTCGAAGCGTGGCAGCAAGGCCAACGCCAGCATCACCGCAGCCAGTCCGGACACGGCGATATAGATGCACTTGCAGCCCTGAACACGTGTCTGCTGCTTGAGATTGTCACGCGAAGCCAAGGGCCAACGCGTGGGCGTGGCCGTGGATGCTTGTTTGAGGCCGGGAACCGTTGCCATAGTGCGCGATTTACCTTCAGAGCGCGTTGCGGATACCGGTCGGAACTATAGCATCATTGGGGTGGCCACTCATCACCCACGCGAACTGGTGAAATGTGGGTTGGGCTCAAGCGTTGTCTTGCCGATCTTCCTGGGGTGGACGGTAATTGGGATCGTTCGGGTTCATGAAGATGAAGTCGAAGTGGCCGGGTTCGAGTTCGACATAGTCGAGCGTGGTGCCTTCCAGCAGCATGGTACTGGTGGCGGCCACGACCAGATCGATCCCCGCGGTGTTGAAACGGGTGTCTTCACGGTGACTCGTGTCATCGAAGCCCATGGCATACTGAATAGCACCAGCCGAATCGCGCTTGGCGGCGATGCGCAAGGCCATACCCTGCGTGCCGCCTTGGAGGGCGGAGGTCTGTATCTGCGCGGCGGCGGCGGGCGTGATGGTAATCATACGGTCGGGCTCCTGTAAGGCTGTCGGTCTGGAGGTGGCGGTTTTCAAGTTGGGCCGCGCACGGCGGTATCGGCGTGGCCGCGCACAAAGGCGACAAAGCGTTCCGCCCAACGATGGCGTTGAGTGTCGCGTTGATGGGTGTAACAGGCCAGCAGGTTTTTGTAGACATAACCGTCATGCTGGCCATCGATGCCGGTGCCGCGCAGCACCTTGAAGGCGAAGCGCGCGCCGGGTGCGAGTTCGGTCAGGCCGGAATAATGGAATTCGTGCGCGGCGACTTCCACACGCGTGCCAGATGTTGCACCGGATGTTGCACCGGATGTCGCGGGCCAGGGCATGTCCGCGGTTTCTTCCAGACGCACATAGCCACGGCCCTGCGGACGCTCATGCATCTGAATATCGCCGGGCACGATGCCGACCATCTCGGCGTGGCGCTCGTTCCAGATGAGGCTACGCGCCAGATACATCAGCCCGCCGCATTCGGCATAGGTCGGTAGACCGTTGTCGATGGCCTGACGAATCTCCGCGCGCAACGAGACATTCGCCGCCAGTTGTTCCATGCAGGTTTCCGGAAAGCCGCCGCCGATGAACAGGCCGTCGATAGCCGGTAAGTGCGCGTCGGTCAGCGTGTTGATCGGCACCAGCTCGGCACCGGCGCGGGCGAGGGCGGCAAGATCGTCGGGATACTAAAAGCCGAAGGCCGTGTCGCGGGCGATGCCGATGCGTACCGGCGAAGCTGTGTGTGCGGGCATGCTGAACGGCGGTGTCGCCGGTAGCGTCGGCGCGGTGGCGGCGATGGCCTGGAGACGCTCGAGATCGACTTGGCGACCGATGGTCTCGCCGATCAACTGAATGCGCGCGACGGCGGCGGCGTGTTCGTTGCTCGGGATCAAGCCCAGGTGACGTTCGACAATCTCGAGCTTGGGATCTTGAGCGACCGCGCCGATCACGGGGACGTCGGTGTAGTGTTCGATCACGGCGCGCAGTTTGGATTCGTGGCGGCTGCCGCCGAGGCGGTTGAGAATCACGCCGGCGATCTGAATCTCCGGATCGAAGGCCTGATAGCCGAGAATGAGCGGGGCGATGCCGCGGGTCATGCCGCGCGCGTCGAGCACCAGAATCACCGGGGCCTGTATCAGTTTGGCCAGTGCGGCGTTGCTGTTGCTGCCATCCAGGTCGAGACCGTCGTAGAGGCCTTTATTGCCCTCGATGATGGACAGATCGGCCTGGGCCGCAAAGTAGCCCACGGTGGCGCGGATTTCGTCGCGCTCCATGGTGTAGAAATCCAGGTTGTGGCAGGGATTGCCGGCCGCCTGGCCCAGCCACATCGGGTCGATGTAGTCGGGGCCTTTTTTGAACGGCTGAATCTTCAGGCCGCGCGCATGCAACGCGGCGCACAGACCCAGGGTTACCGTGGTCTTGCCGGAGGATTTATGCGCAGCGGAGATGAGCAGATGGGCCATGGCGCGTAGTGTTTTCGGTTCGCCTAAACGGATACGGCAATCCGCAGTGGATTGCCGTATCG
>JACRMO010000031.1 GCA_016214925.1 Gammaproteobacteria bacterium | reverse complement strand
CACATGATGTTCAGCGCCCGGCCGGGGCCGTGAGTCGCGAAGCCGACTTGCGCAGCTCGGAGTCGCCGCGACTCACGGCACCGGCCGGGCGCTGAACATCATGTGAAGGGTGGAACTTTCAGGCATAAACCTACTGTGTCCTGCTGTCGGCGGGTCGTTCCCTGAAGCCGACTTGCGCAGCTCGGAGGCGGCAGGGATCGACCCGCCGGCAGCACTGCGCGCAGTCAGGGGTATCACCCCTCACCTGAAGCCGAAGATGGCCTGCCGGATAGGTCAATCGTCCCCGGCGCTCAGCCGTCCGAACAAGGCATGTATGTCTGCGAGGGGAAAGCCACGCTGCTGGAGGAACCGCATCTGCCGGGCGCGCTCGCGATAGTCTTGCGGCAAACGACCGGCGAATTTCCTGCGCCAGATGTCATCGATGCGGCCCGCGTGCGTACCGGCCACCGTCGCGAGTTCATGGTCGACCAGCTCGGCCGCGACACCACGTTCGCGCAGTTCGGCTCGGATGCGCTGCGATCCATAGCCGCGGCCACTGCGCATCCGCGCATAACTCGCGGCAAAACGCGCGTCCGATTGCAGCCGCTGCGCGGCCAGCCAGTCGAGCAATAACTCCACCTCGGTGACTGCGTAGCCGCGTGAGGTCAGTTTCTGCAGGAGTTCGGCGCGACTGTGTTCGCGGCGCGCCAACAGCCCGACCGCGGTACGCTCCAGCGCCTGCGGGTCGGGCGTGTCGTCCTCAGGCCTCTGCCAGCGCGTCTTCCGGCTCGTCATCGTTTTCCACCGCCACCGTTGGCTGAACCATCAGCGCCGCGCGGATCTTGCCCTCGATCTCCTGGGCCATGGCCGGATTGTCCTTGAGATATTGCTTGGCGTTGTCCTTGCCCTGACCGATACGTTCGCCGGCGGTGCCACTTTATTTTTGACCACCTTGACGCGGGTTTCGTTGCCGATGACCTCATCGCCCTTCTTGATGGCGCCGGTGCGACGGATGTCCATGCGCACCGAGGCGTAGAACTTGAGCGCGTTACCGCCGGTGGTGGTCTCGGGGTTGCCGAACATCACGCCGATCTTCATGCGAATCTGGTTGATGAAAATCACCAGCGTATTGGAACGCTTGATGTTGGCGGTGAGCTTGCGCAGCGCCTGGGACATCAGGCGCGCATGCAGGCCCATGTGCGAGTCGCCCATCTCGCCTTCGATTTCCGCCTTCGGCGTGAGCGCGGCGACCGAGTCGACCACCACCACATCCACCGCGCTGGAGCGCACCAGCATGTCGGCGATCTCCAGGGCCTGCTCGCCGGTGTCCGGTTGCGACACCAGCAGATCATCGACGTTGACGCCGAGCTTGGCCGCATAAGTCGGGTCGAGTGCGTGTTCGGCGTCGATGAAGGCGGCGGTGCCGCCCAACTTCTGCGCCTCAGCGATGACCTGCAGGGTCAGTGTGGTCTTGCCGGAAGACTCCGGCCCGTAGATCTCGACGACACGACCCCGCGGCAGGCCGCCGATGCCCAGTGCCAAGTCCAGGCTCAGCGAGCCGGTGGAGATCACGTCGATGTCGCGCACCGAGCCGACATCGCCCATGCGCATCACGGCGCCCTTGCCGAACTGCTTTTCGATCTGGCTTAATGCGGCGCCTAAGGCCTTACGCTTGTTGTCTTCCATTGTCGTGTCTCCCCCTGCTGGGTCTGGTTGATTGCGGCTATCCCTAGCCACCGAATCTGCATTCTGGAGCGCGGCGATTATCCCACCGCCCCCGCCCCCGAAACTATCCCCAATACCATCAGCGAACCCCCGGGCAACCCGCGCAGACCGGGACGTTGGACCCCTCTAATCCCTCTGGGACTCAGAGAAAACCGCGAGTTGAGAGCGTCACCGGGCTGCGCTTGTGGGTGCCGCAGCGGGTACTGTGGATTTATACAGTACCCGGCGATGGGCCGCAAGTAGCTCGATGAAAAATAATCGAGCCCGTTCGCGGCCAATGCCCCAGGGCAGTCTCTCGGCGCAAGCGCCTCACCTTCAGGACGCTCCTACAAATGCATTGCTCGGCGACTCAGCCGCGCAGCGGCCAACGTGCAATCACCCGATATTCACTACCCTGTTCGCCCGTGACCGAGTCCACCAGACAGAAGGCATTGGCCTGCCAGACGAACGGTGGAATCTCCCGCACCACGGGTGACCGCTGCGCCTTGCGCGCCAGGGTGACATGGGGCTGGAATGGGCGCGACTCGGGCTGATAACCACATGGAACCAGCACAGTACTCAGTGCGGCAACAAGCTCCGTCAGTGCGGGCGGCATGACACTCGCACCCGCCCAGAGAATCTTCGGCCGCGGCCAGAATCCCAGGCTATCGAGCGTAACAGTAAAGGGAGGCGCCACCACTGTCGCGGCGGCGGCCTCCATGCACGCGCGCTGCTCAGCGGTCACGCCACCGACGAAGGCCAGGGTCATGTGGAGATTTTCCGGGACGACCGCACGGCCGTTGTGACGCGCATGCTGCCGCGCCAGCGAATCAAGAGCAGCACGCACTTCGGCGTCGGGCCAGAGCGCAAAGAACACGCGTTGTTTGGATTGCGACTCCGATGCGATCTCGGGCGCGGCTTCAGGCGCAGACATCCAACAGCCCCCGCAGGGCATGCGCCACGGCCTGTCGGCGCACGGCCTCGCGATCGCCCGCGAAGATTTGCTGTTCGGTACGCACATCGCCGTCGCGCACCCCCCAGGCGAACCAGACCAATCCGACCGGCTTGCCTGGCGTCGCGCCGCCCGGCCCGGCGATGCCGCTGATCGCGCAACTCAACTGCGCATGGCTGCGCGCCAGCGCCCCGCGCGCCATCGCCGCGACTGTCATCGCACTGACTGCGCCCTCGGTCGCGAGCGTCTCGGCGGGAACGCCGAGCAACGCCTGTTTGGATTCATTCGTATACGTGACGAAACCGCGATCGAACCAGCTGGAACTGCCGACAATGTCGGTGACGATCTTGGCCACCCAGCCACCGGTGCACGACTCAGCCAGCGCCAACTGCATTCCGGCCGCGAACATGCACTCACCCAGTCGTTCCGCGAGCCCTTGCAGTTCAGCATCGCTAGGCAGATGGGTTGGCATGTCGGATTATCAGCTCAGGATTTGAATTCGCGGATCAACGTACCGGTGCGAAACCGTTCGCCGCTCACGTCCGGTTCGACGCGCATCACTTCCACCATGACATGCAGCGGCGCCACTACGGCCGTCGCCGGCTCGATGCGCACCTCCAACATGGCACCCGGCGGAAAGCTGCGCGTCAACTCCAGACATAGCCCCTTGCCGCTCAGATCCTTGGCCTGCCCAATAAACTGCTCGCCGTTGCGCAGATCCGTGCATTGCGCCGGGCAATCCAACTGCATGCGGATGAAATCCCGTTTTTCTTCAATATCACGTAACGCCACGGTCGATCCTCCCGGAAATGTAAGCCTCTAGTACCAAAGCAGAGCGGCCAACGCAAGTGGGCGCATCCAGTCTCTTTTGGGTAAACTCCCGCCCGATGTCCACACCGACCACAGAATCCAGCACGCACACGCCGATGATGCAGCAGTTTCTGCGCATCAAGGCCGAGCATCCGGACATTCTGCTGTTCTACCGCATGGGCGATTTCTACGAGCTGTTTTACAGCGATGCGCAGCGCGCGGCGAAGTTGCTCGATATCACGCTGACCGCGCGCGGGCAGTCGGCGGGTGAGCCGATTCCGATGTGCGGCGTGCCGGTACACGCGGTCGATCAATATCTGGCCAAGCTGGTGCGGCTCGGCGAATCGGTGGCGATCTGCGAGCAGATCGGCGATCCGGCGGCGAGCAAGGGGCCGGTGGAACGTCAGGTGGTGCGCATCGTCACACCGGGCACGGTCACCGAAGATGCGCTACTCGACGAGCGCCGCGACAACCTGCTCGCGGCCTGCACGGGTTTGAAGGATCACTTCGGACTCGCCGTGCTCGATTTGAGCAGCGGGCATTTCAGCGTGCAGGAACTCGACGGTCTCGAAGCGCTGCACAGCGAACTCGAACGGCTGCGGCCGAGCGAGTTGCTGCTCAACGAAGACACGAGCTTCCCCGCGACGATCAACGAGCGCCCCGGCAGCAAGCGCCGTCCGCCCTGGCATTACGAAACCGACAGCGGCCTGCGCCAGTTGTGCGCGCAGTTCGGCACGCGCGATCTCACCGGCTTCGGTTGTCAGAGTCTGCCGTTGGCCATCGGCGCCGCCGCGGCGTTGCTGCAATATGTGAAGGACACCCAGCGTGCTGCATTACCGCATCTGCGCGGGCTGCGCGTCGAACTGCGCGAGGACAGCATCCTTCTCGATGCCGCCAGCCGGCGCAATCTGGAACTCGACCAGTCGCAATCGGGGCGCGTCGAACACAGTCTCGCCGGTGTGCTCGATACCACCGCGACGGCGATGGGCGGGCGCCTGCTGCGGCGTTGGTTGAACCGGCCATTGCGCAGTCGCACGCGTCTGCGCAAGCGTCACCAATGCGTGGAGACTTTGCAGAACGACCGCGGCTTCGAGGCCGTGCATGGCGTGCTGCGCGGGTTGTGCGATCTGGAACGCGTGATGACGCGCGTGGCGCTGAAATCGGCGCGGCCGCGCGATCTGTCCGGGCTGCGCGACAGCTTGGTGCGTTTACCCGAATTGCAGCGCGTGTTGAGCAGGCATGACGATCCACTGTTACGCGAGGTCGCCGAGCGCATCGGTGAACATCCGCAACCTCAATCGCTGTTGCAACGCGCGTTGGTCGAACAACCGCCGGTGCTGATCCGCGACGGCGGCATGATCGCCACCGGTTACGATGCGGAGCTCGATGAACTGCGCGCCTTGAGCGAGAACGCCGATCAGTTCCTGGTCGATCTGGAGACGCGCGAACGCGAACGCTCCGGCATCGCCACGCTCAAGGTCGGTTACAACCGCGTGCACGGTTTCTACATCGAAGTCGGCAAAGCACAATCGACGCGCGTGCCCGACGATTTCCAGCGCCGTCAGACGCTGAAAGGTGCGGAACGTTACATCACGCCGGAACTGAAGCGTTTCGAGGATAAGGTGCTGTCCGCGCGCGAACGGTCGCTGGCGCGCGAGAAGGCGTTGTACGATGCACTGCTGGAACAGTTGCTGGAATTCCTCGCGCCGCTGCAGACCGCCGCCGAAGCCGTCGCCGAGCTGGATGTGCTGGCCGGCTTCGCCGAACGCGCCGATACACTCGATTGGCGCCGTCCGGAATTGAGCGACAACCCCGGGCTATTGATCGAGGCCGGACGACATCCGGTCGTCGAGCATGTCTTGGACGCACCGTTCGTGCCCAACGATGTGCGCTTCGACGATGCGCGGCGCATGTTGATCATCACCGGCCCGAACATGGGCGGGAAATCCACCTATATGCGCCAGACCGCGTTGATCGTGCTGCTCGCGCACATCGGCAGTTTCGTGCCGGCGGCGCGCGCGTTGATCGGGCCGATCGATCGCATCTTCACCCGCAT
>JACRMO010000030.1 GCA_016214925.1 Gammaproteobacteria bacterium | reverse complement strand
AAATACTTGGCGAAGATGTGCGGGTTGTAGCGGATCAGCCGTGTCCCGCGACAGACCCGATACATACCCGCCGCCCGTCCACGCAGATCGAAGCGTAGCGGAATCGCCGGGAAAGACCGCTGAAAAATCTCCTCGGCATGGGCCAGACACGCGGCCGTGGCCTGCACCACGAGACCGCGTTGATCTTCAGAGATCGGCTGAACGAACATGCGCGTGCCCCAGTTCATGCCGGCATTATGCCACTGTGATGGAGTGATGCGGCACATCAGCGCTCAACGCGGACCGTCGGCATATAGATTTGACAGCACGCCGCGGCTCCCGCGTACAATAGGCGGCCGGCGCGCGGGCCCCGCACAGGGCCGTATCTCCGTCGCAGCCGGTCTTACCGAAATAATCATAACGCCCCCGCTCGGAGGTCAGGGTCAGTTGGCATTGAATCTCGCGCTCGCAGCCGTGCTCGCGGCCCTCGTATCCGCGGGGGTATCGTTGTTCGCACAACGGCGCATTGCCGTGCTGAAACACCTCGCCTTCCCGCTCCTGGTACTCAGCGGCCTGTGCGCCGCCATCGCCGGTGGCATGATCCTCAATGCCGGCGATGTGCAATCCACACAACTCCCATTCGGCCTGCCCTGGCTGCCCTGGCAGGTGCGCCTGGACGTGCTCAGCGGATTATTCCTCCTTATCATCGGCATCGTCACTGTCGCCGTCGGCCTGTTCGGTCCCGGCTATGTGACCGAATACGCGCACGGCGATCACCCCCTGGTACAGCTCGGCGTGTTCACCGGTCTGTTCATCGCCGGCATGCAACTGGTAGTGCTGGCCAACGACGCCTTCCTGTTCATGATCGCCTGGGAACTGATGTCGTTGTCCAGTTATTTCCTGGTGGTGTTTCATCATGAACAGGCCGCCAACCGCCGCGCCGGTTTTCTCTATTTGTTGATGGCGCATGTCGGCGGCCTCGCTATCCTGCTCGGCTATGGCGTGCTGGCCACCTTCGGCGACGGCTTCAGCTTCGATGCCATGCGCGCCGCCCCGCTCAGTCCGCTGTGGGCCAGCGTCGCCTTCAGCCTGGCGTTCTTCGGCTTCGGCATGAAGGCCGGTCTGGTGCCGTTGCATGCCTGGTTGCCCGAGGCACATCCGGTCGCGCCCTCGCACATCTCGGCATTGATGTCGGGCGTCATGCTCAAAGTGGCCATCTACGGCTTTGTACGCATGACGCTGGATCTGATCGGCGACGTGCAATGGGGTTGGGGCGTGGCTGTGTTGTTGATCGGCAGCATCTCGGCGCTGCTCGGCATCCTGTATGCGATGCAACAAAACGATCTGAAAAAGCTGTTGGCCTATTCCTCCATCGAAAACGTCGGCGTGATCTTCCTCGGTTTAGGAATGGCACTGGTGTTCATCGGCACTGGACATAAAGGGCTGGGCGCGATTGCACTGGTGGCCGGCCTGTTCCATGCCTTCAACCATGCCTTGTTCAAGAGTCTGCTATTCCTCGGCGCCGGCAATGTCATCCAACGCACCCATGAACAGAACATCGAACGCATGGGCGGTCTGCTCACGCGTCTGCCATATACCGGCGTATTCTTCCTGATCGGCAGTATGAGTATCGCCTCGCTGCCGCCGTTCAACGGCTTTGCCTCCGAATGGCTGACCTTCCAGGCCGCGTTGCAAGCCGGCGCCTTGGACAACGGCGTGTTGCGCATTCTCATTCCATTCACCGCAGCGATGCTGGCCTTGACCGGCGCATTGTCGGTGGCCTGTTTCGTCAAGGCCTACGGCGTGGCGTTCCTGGGACAACCGCGCAGTCGCCGCGCCCGCCACGCGCGCGCCACCGCCTGGGGCATGCGCGGTGCGCAGGGTCTGCTGGCGTTGCTGTGTCTGCTGGCGGGCGTGTTCCCGAATGTGATGGTCGGATTGATCGGCACGATCCCGAAACTGCTTACCGGCACCGGTTTGCAATCGACGACCACGCACGGCTGGCTGTGGCTGACGCCGGTATCGTCGGCGGTGGCATCCTACAGCGCACCGCTGGTGCTGGTCGGCATCCTGCTGGCCTGGGGCTTGGCGTGGCAGTTGCTGCATCCGCGCGGCCCGCGCGCGGTGCGTCGCGGCGCCATCTGGGATTGCGGTTTCGGTCCGCCGAATGCGCGCATGCAATACACCGGCACCTCGTTCTCCATGCCGCTGCGGCGCATCTTCGCGCCGGTCTGGCGCATCGAAGAGAAGGTCGAGCGCCAGAGCGAAGCCGAAGGCCTGCGCGTCGGCCGGCTCGCACACCAGATGCAAGTGTATGACCACTCCTGGGCGGCCCTGTACGAGCCCATCGGCCGCCTCGTGTTGCTGGCCGCGCGCCGCATTGCCTTGCTGCAGCAAGGCAACATCCGCGTGTATATCGCCTATTCGTTCTTCACCTTGCTGGTGCTGTTATGGCTGATCTCCTGACCCTGAACGGCTGGCTGCTGGCGCTGTTGCAAGCCGCGCTGTTCGTGGGCTGCGCGCCGTTGCTGACCATCTGGGTCAAGCGCAACAAATGCCATTTGCAAAACCGGCGTTCGCCGTCGCTGCTGCAACCCTATCGCGATCTCGCCAAGCTATTCCGTAAACAAGTGGTGCTGGCGGAGAACGCCTCGCCGCTGTTTCGCTGCGCGCCCTATGTCGTGTTCGCAGCCACTGTGCTGGCGGCCGCGACCATCCCGCTGCTGTCCACCAACCTGCCCACCGCGGCCATCGCCGACATGATCGTGCTGGTGGGTTTCCTGGCCGTCGCCCGCTTCTTTCTGGCGCTGGCCGGCATGGATATCGGCACCGCCTTCGGCGGCATGGGCGCGTCGCGCGAAGTCTCGCTGTCGTCGCTGGCCGAACCGGCCATGCTGATGGTGATCTTCACCCTGGCGATGTCGGCGCAAAGCACCAACCTGTCCAGCGTGGTGCAGTATCTGTACGACGCCGGGCTGGTGCTGCGGCCGTCGCTGCTGTTCGCCTTGCTCGGCCTGCTGTTGGTGGCGATCGCCGAAAGTGGCCGCATCCCGGTCGACAATCCGGCCACGCATCTGGAGTTGACCATGGTGCATGAGGCCATGATCCTCGAATACAGCGGCCGCCATCTGGCGCTGATGGAATGGGCCGCGCAACTCAAGCTGATGATCTTCGGCGTACTCATCGTCAACATCTTCTTCCCCTGGGGCATCGCCACCGAAGTCAGCGTCGGCGCACTGTTCATCGGTCTGCTGACGGTGACGCTCAAGTTGCTGTTGCTCGGCGTGGTACTGGCCTTCGCCGAAACCTCGCTGGCCAAGATGCGCGTATTCCTGGTACCGCAGTTCCTCAATCTGGCTTTCCTGCTGGCATTGCTGGGCGCGCTCAGTCACATCATCCTGGAAGTGGACATATGAACATCGCGCAGTACAGCCTGCCCGAGCAGGTCGTCCTCATCCTCGCGGCCTTGGTGTTGTTCACCTCGTTCGCGCTGCTGGCGCAGCAACGCATGCTGGCGTCGATTCATGTATTCGCCTGGCAGGGCGTGCTGGTCGCGACCTCCACCGCGATGATCGCCGGCGTATACGACAAACATCACCTGTATTTCTCCGCACTGCTGACCATGGGCCTGAAGGCCATGCTGATGCCCTGGATGCTGCGGCGTCTGGTGCAGCGTTTGGGCATTGCGCATCAGGTCGAGACCGTGGTGCGTCCGGCGCTCGTCTTGCTGGGCGCCGCCGGGCTGGTGGTGTTCAGCTATTACGTCGCCCTGCCCATCGAGAAGCTGTCCTCGCTGTCGACCCGCAACACCATCGCCGTCAGCATGGCCGTGGTGCTGATCGGCATGTTGATGATGGTGACGCGGCGACAAGCGGTCAGTCAGGTCATCGGTTTCATGTCGATGGAGAACGGTCTGTTCTTCGCCGCGGTGGTGTCGACGCACGGCATGCCCATGGTGGTGGAACTCGGCATCGCCTTCGACGTGCTGGTCGCGGCCGTGCTGTTCGGCGTGTTCTTCTTCCAGATCCGCGACAGTATCGAATCGCTGGACGTGGATCGTCTCAACCGCCTGTCGGAGAATGCCGAGATTACCGGGGTGCGCGAATGAACGCACTGTATATCACCCTGCTGCTGCCGCTTTCCGGCGCGGTCCTGCTGGGGCTGATCACCAACCCGGCCGTGGCCGGCTGGGTGAACGTCGCCGTCTGCGTCGGCACCTTGCTGGCAGCGGTGAATCTGGCGCTCTGCGTGCTCGAACACGGGCCGATGTTGACGCCGGGCGGCATGTTCTACATCGATGCGTTCAACGTGTATCTCGTGGCCCTGACCGCCTTCGTCGGCGTGACCACCGCCATCTTCTCCCGCCCCTACATGGGCTATGTGCTGGGCGAGGGCTGGGTGCGAAAAGGCCGCATGCGCTTGTATCACGCCATGTATCAGGGCTTCCTCACGACCATGCTGCTGGCGCTGACCACCAACAACCTCGGCATCCTGTGGGTGGCCGTGGAAGGCGCGACACTCGCCACGGTGCTGCTGGTCAGTCTCTATCGCACGCCGGAATCGGTGGAAGCGGCCTGGAAATATTTCGTGCTCTGCGGCGTCGGCATCGCCCAGGCCTTGTTCGGCACGGTGCTGGTGTATTTCGCGGCGGCCAATGTGTTGCAGGCGCCGGACATCGGTCTGCACTGGACCGAATTGCGCGCGGTCGGCAGTCAACTCGATCCGACCGTGATGAGCATCGCCTTCGTGTTCCTGCTGGTCGGTTACGGCACCAAGATCGGTCTGGTGCCGCTGCACAACTGGTTGCCCGACGCGCATTCCGAAGGTCCCACGCCGATGTCGGCGGTGTTGTCCGGACTGTTGCTCAACGTCGGCCTGTACGCCGTCGTGCGCATCAAGATGCTGGTCGATCCGGCGCTGGCCGATCCGACCTGGGACAGCCCGCAACTGGCCGGTCATCTGATGATGGGCTTCGGTCTGCTGTCGTTCCTGGTGGCGGGTCTGTTCCTGCATCGCCAGCAGGACATCAAACGGATGTTCAGTTATTCGTCCATCGAACACATGGGACTGATGACCTTCGCCTTCGGCATCGGCGGACCGTTGGCGACCTTCGGCGCGCTGCTGCACATGACGGTACACTCGCTGACCAAGTCGGCGATCTTCGTCACCGTCGGTCATGCCACGCACATCGCCGGCACCCAGGCGATCGAAAAGATCCGTGGCCTCATCAAGACCCAGCCGCATGTCGGTTGGGGCCTGTTGCTCGGCACGGCGGCGATTGCCGGCTTCCCGCCGTTCGGCGTGTTCACCAGCGAGTTCATGTTGCTCACCGCGACCATGCAAAGCTGGCCGTGGCTAACCGTGGTGTTGCTCACCGGTCTGGCCATCGCCTTCGCCGGCCTGTTCCGCAATCTGCATCCGATGGTGTATGGCAACGTGCCTGAAGGACAGGTGCCGGTGAAGGCCAATATGTGGCCGGTGCTGGTACACCTGCTGTTGGTGTTGTGGCTGGGCCTGTCGATCCCCTCGTTCCTGGCGCAGTGGTTCGATCAGGCCACGCTGCTGATTACCGGGAGTCATTTCCTGTGAGCGCGTTCGACTGGTTGCCGGAATTGCTGGAACGCCTCAAGGCGGACTATGTGCTGGTCCATGCAGAGCCCCACACAACATCGGTGGGCACCGCTCGCGTGTTGGAACTCGACCCCGAGGACTGGGGTCGCGCGGCCAGCGTGATGGTGAAACAAGGCCTGCGTTGGGCCGGTGGCTGGGCGGATCAACTCGCGAATCAACTGGGTGGCGACAAACTCCAGATCAACGCCTGTCTGCTGCATCAAGGCGATGTGCTGTTGCTGCGCACGCAAGTACCCGTGACCACGCCGGTGCTGCCCGCGCATACGCCGCATTATCCCGGTGCCGACCGCATGGAACGCCACACCCAAGATATGTACGGCGTGATGTTCTCGGATCATCCGGACCCGCGCCGCTGGGCGCGCCACCACGCCTGGGGCGAAAACGAATATCCGCTGCGCGCGGATTTTCCGCGCATGGGCACGCGCGGCGACATGCCCGCGCGTACCGACGACAACTACCGCTTCCTGCAAGCCCAAGGCGCCGGTCTGTACGAAATCCCGGTCGGCCCGGTGCACGCCGGCATCATCGAACCGGGACACTTCCGCTTCACCGCCGTCGGCGAACAGGTATTAAATCTGGAACAGCGTCTCGGTTACGTACACAAAGGCATCGAGAAGATCGCCGTGGGCCGCGATGCCATCGGCGCCGCGCGCTTGGCCGGACGTGTGTCCGGCGACAGCACCGTCGCCTTCACCTGGGCCGCGTGCATGGCCATGGAACAGGCGGCCGGTATCGAAGTGCCGCAACGCGCGAACGCTCTGCGCGCAATCATGGCCGAGCGCGAACGCATCGCCAATCACATGGGCGACATCGGCGCCATCTGCAACGATGTCGGCTTCGCCTTCGCCTTCTATCAGTTCAGCCGGCTGCGCGAGAACTTGCAACGCCTCAGCCGCGAGGTGTTCGGTCATCGCCTGATGATGGATTGCGTGGTGCCGGGCGGTGTGCGCAGCGATGTGGATCGGAACGCCGTCGCCAAGTTGCATGCCGCACTCGCACCGCTGAAGCGCGAGATGCAGGAACTGATGCCGATCCTGTACGACAACCCCTCGTTGGAAGACCGCCTTATCACCACCGGTTTCCTCAGCGAGAGTCTGGCACGTCTGCTCGGCGCGACCGGTTACGTCGGCAAGGCCAGCAACTGCGATCTGGATGCGCGCCGCGACCTGGCGTATTCACCCTATGACCGTCTCACCGTGAAGGTACCTGTGTTTACGGACGGCGACGTACTGACGCGCATGCGCGTGCGCGCCGACGAGATCCTGATCTCGTTGGAGTTGCTCGACACACTGCTCATCGGACTGCCGGAAGGCGACGTTCGCATCGACTGGCCGACACCGGCCGCCGGCAGCGAAGGTCTGGGCATCGTCGAAGGCTGGCGCGGCGAACCTTGGTCTACGTGCGCTTCGCGGAAGACGGCAAGATCGCACGGCTGTTCCCGCGTGACCCGAGCTGGTTCACATGGCCGGCCTTGGAACAACTGATCCACGGCAACATCGTGCCCGACTTCCCGGTGTGCAACAAATCGGTGAACGGTTCCTATTCCGGTCACGATCTCTGAGAACACTACGATGCTGCGACTGTTCAACAAGACCCTCAAAATCGGCGTCATCACCGAACCGGTAGACCCAGCTCGCGATCCCGCCTTCGAAGAAGTCGGCGAACAAGTGCGCGCGCGCGTCGGCGAACTGTTCAGCGGCAGCCTCGCCATCCGCGAAGTCGACGCCGGTTCCTGCAACGGCTGCGAACTCGAAGTCCACGCGCTGAACAATCCCTATTACGGCATCGAACGCTTCGGCGTTCACTTCGTCGCCTCACCACGCCACGCCGACATGCTGCTGGTCACCGGCCCCGTCACCAAACACATGGAAGCCGCACTCAAACGCACCTACGATGCCACCCCCGATCCGAAACTGGTACTGGCGATGGGCGACTGCGGCGCCGACGGCGGCGAGTTCGGTTGCAGCTACGCAAGCTGCGGCGGCGTGTCCAAAGTCATCCCCGTCGACGGCATCGTACGCGGCTGTCCGCCCACGCCGCTGGAATTGATGAAAGCCATCCTGGCCCTGATCGAGAAACGCCAACCCGGCTGATTCGACTGGGACCAGATCACCGATCTCGATGCCGGAGCGCGCCTTGATCTTGCGCCCGGTTTAAGCCTTAATGAACCTCGACGT
Organism: Gammaproteobacteria bacterium; assembly: GCA_016214925.1. Classification (GTDB taxonomy): domain Bacteria; phylum Pseudomonadota; class Gammaproteobacteria; order Thiohalobacterales; family Thiohalobacteraceae; genus JAHJQQ01. The sequence continues at coordinate 3,587 of JACRMO010000030.1, read as the reverse complement.
GCTGCACGAACCCACTGCGCTGCTGCTCGGGTATCTTGATGCAGTCGTGGCGGGCATCTTGGAATCGGCACTGGCCCGGTGTGGTGACAAAAGGCACACAGCTACGTAAACTGCCCTCATGAAACCATTTCGCTGGAGCCCGGAGAAGAACGAGACTGTCAAAGCAGAGCGGGGTATTTCGTTCGAGAGCATGGTTGTCTCAATCGAAGCTGGTGGGTTGCTGGACATTTTGGCTCACCCGAACCAGGCGAAATATCCTGGGCAGCGCGTTCTCGTGGTCGCCTGTGATAACTACGCTTACTTGGTGCCGTTTGTCGAGGAGAAAGACTATTTCTTCCTCAAGACCGTAATCCCTAGCCGCAAGGCAACACGGGACTATTTGAATCAAGGTGAAACAGATGCCGAAAATTGACGCCTACGAACATGAAATCCTGACCGCCTTTGAGAAAGGCAAATTGAAGTCCGTTGCGACCAAAGCCGAGCTTGCGAAGTTCAAGGCAGCAGCGCGCGCTACGGCCATTAAGGACCGTCGAGTCAACATCCGCCTGTCCTCTGGCGATCTGAGCGACATTCAAGTTAAGGCACTTGAAGAAGGCGTGCCCTACCAAACGCTTATCGCCAGCGTTCTCCACAAGTATGTTACGGGCCGACTGGCCGAGCCACGCGCCACCAAGCAACCGCGTCGCCCTGCAACAAAGCGCCGCGCTACGTCTGGCAGTTGACGGTTCTCTTTGGCGCCGCCGCCCGGCGGGCGGATGCGGAAGGCATCGAATTCTGGTTCGCCCGCGACCTGCAAGCCCACCTGGGTTATGCCCGCTGGGAGAACTTTCAAACCGCCATCCAGCACGCCATGGGGTCTTGCGAGGCCACGGGCCACGCGGCTTCGGATCATTTTCGTGGCGTCACGAAAATGATCGGGCTGGGCAGTGGTTCCAGCTGAAGCGCACCTTCGATGCCACGCCCGATCCGAAACAGGTGCTGGCGATGGGCGACTGCGGCGCCGACGGCGGTGAATTCGGATGCAGCTACGCCAGCTGCGGCGGCGTGTCCAAGGTCATCCCCGTGGACGGCGTCGTGCGCGGCTGCCCGCCCACGCCCCTCGAATTGACACCCTGGCGCTGATCGAAAAACGCCAACCCGGCTAACCCGACCGGGTCGCCGGTCTCAATGCCGGGGCGCGCCTTGATCTCGCGCCAGTTTTAAGCCTTAATGGAAACGTCGATGTGCTTCGCAAACTTGCGGCGCTGCTGCTCGGATACCATGTTGCAGCTGTTGCGGGCAGCCTGTTCGGAAAATGTGGGGCGACGATTTATGCCAAGCGGATTCCATGAATCGCACAATAGGCGGAAGCGGCCTGTCATCCAATACTGCGTAATCCGCCTGATACAATGTTATGCATGAAGGCTCCAAATGAGAGATCTATCAGAATTTGACTTATACCTAAGTGAAGAAGGACAGCAGTTCCTTGCCAGATGGAGCATCAAGCTTGTCGGGCTATACCATGGATCAATGGCCCCCAAGGGCGCCAACGAAAAACATTTCGTGGATGTATTTAATAAAGGAGAAGAGCCCCAAGGCAAGTCAGAAATATTCTGGTTTAACATTATTGCCATAAACCAGTTGATTGAAAAATGCGCATCGCTGGAAGCTGCTATTGAAAATGAACTGGCAGTAAAAAAAGGACTAGTCGGGCGAATAAATAATCTAGAGCGGGAAATCACAATGCGAGTCCACCCCCTAGAAGAGGAAGTCAAGAAGCTCAAGAATACTTTACAAGGCTGTTGGGCAAAGATTGATAAATACGAAAAAGAGCTAGGCGTAGAAAATCCAGCCTCGGGAAGCAAGCCAGGTGACACATGTCCCATCTGTAAAGGAACTGGTGGTATGGGCAATTGTTCGCGCTGTGATGGAAAAGGTTATCTGTAACTCAGATTTTTGGAAGCAGGTTCAAGGCTACAGCAAGTCACAACAGCGATCTGGACTTGGCTGTTGAAGTAGAGTGGGTTCCAGGAAAGATGCTTGGCGCTTGTGAAGACCCCTTTTCGCTTTGGTGCGCAGTAGCACCTCATTTTGAGAATCAGATGGCAGAAGTATGTCCATGGCCCTTGGATCTTCAAAATTTTGTCAACGACCAAGAAACACCAAATGTCGCGACATATATTCATGAGTGTAGTCAGCTTATTTATGAGAAATTAACGGTCGGGGAGTAGGTAACAAACAAGTCCGAAGGCATGGGTTACACCCGATAGACGACGGTGCGATCTACATCCCCCGCATACACCGCGGTACACACCATTGAATCACTGCCGCCGCCCCGTACCTGGATCAATCCTCCCCAACCGCCCACGCACCGCACGCACCACCTCGCGCACATAACGATCCGTCATGCGCGACACCAGCCAACTCGGAATCCGGCCGCCCGGATCGCTGTGTACCGCATAACGCGCCTCGGTCGTCTTGCCGTCATCGGCGCTGCGCAATTCCCAGAAACCCGAGAACTGACGTGGCGTGATCCCCTCCTCGCCCGCCGGCACCGCCTCCGGCGCCAGCGCCCACTCTACCCGGTACGCGTCCGCACCAATTGTTCTGCCGACGCTGCGCATCACATAGACGCGGTCGGCCACCGGACCGGCGAAATGCAGCCGATGGAAGACCCACTGCACATCGCCCTCTGCGCGGATGATCCGGCTTTCCGCGATGTCGGGCCGGAGCGTGCCTTGATCTCGCGCTCGTTTTAAGCCTTAATGAAAACCTCGATGCGCTGCACATACACGCGGCGCTGCTGCTCGGGTACCCGGATGCGGTCGTTGCAGGTATCCTGCCGGAAATGGAGGCGATGAATTATGAGTACTGCAAAAGAAGAGGTAAAAGCACTGCTTGATAAACTTCCTGACGATTGTTCATTGGAAGATGTCCAGTATCACCTATACGTGGTGGAGAAAATCCACAGGGGAATCGAACGCGCCGGGGAGGAAGGGACGCTTACCCAGGATGAGGTCGAAAGGAAACTCGGTAAATGGATATCGAAGTAACCTGGTCGCCAGAGGCCACCGAGGATCTCGAAGCCATCGCCGAATATATAGCGCGGGACTCCGAGTATTACGCTCGGGCAGTTGTCACAGAAGTATTATCGGTTTCTCGGAGCACCTGTGAGTTTCCATTGATTGGCCGCATCGTCCCAGAGATCGGCGATGAACATATTCGAGAGCGATTCATTTACAGCTATCGATTAGTGTATAAGATTGAGTCCGTGCGAATTCTGATTGTGGCAGTGATCCATGGGAAAAGACTGTTCGAGAATATCGCGGAACGATTCGAAAGCAGCACATAACAAGCCTATCCAGCCACAATGTGGCGCGGCCGATGGGTAGCGTTGTACGAGCAATAGCTCTATACAACAACTAAGGGTAGGTGGCGTATGCAACATAACATGTCAGTCGAGTACTGACCTTCCAGGTGGCACGATCTGCATATCCTGCGTACACCAGTTCGCCCCCTGAATCATTGCCGCCGACCCATACCCGGATCAACCCACTCCAACCGCACCCGCACTGCCCGCACCACCTCGCGCACATAACGATCCGTCA
>JACRMO010000029.1 GCA_016214925.1 Gammaproteobacteria bacterium | reverse complement strand
CGGTCGATACCCTCGGCAGTCACATCCCGACTTACCGGAGAAACCCGACCATGCGCCGCACATTCGCCCGCTCGCTACTGCTCACCCTGTCGCTGTTCGCCGCGACCACAGCGCAGGCCGGCTGGAACCCGCTCGCCAAGGAAAAGGCCGAGGACCAGCCCGCCGCCAGCAACGCGGCCGCCGCAACCATCGCCGCCTTCAAGAACAAGGACCCCGGCATCAAGGTGTTCTTCGACAAGGCCTATGGCTATGCCGTCTTCCCCACGGTCGGCAAAGGCGGAATCGGCATCGGCGGCGCCTATGGCAAAGCTGAAGTCTACGAGCGCGGCGCGCGGGTCGGCACGTCGAGCCTCACCCAGCTCACCATCGGCTTCCAACTGGGCGGACAGGCCTACAGCGAGATCATCTTCTTCAAAGACAAGGCCACGCTGGATACCTTCAAGTCCGGCAATTTCGCCTTCAGTGCCCAGGCCTCCGCCGTCGCCATCACTGCGGGCGCGTCGGCCGATGCCGACTACAGCAACGGTGTCGCCATCTTCACCCTTGCCAAAGGCGGCCTGATGTACGAGGCTTCGGTAGGCGGACAGAAGTTCAGGTACACACCGAAGTGAACGCACGCGCACCCGCCGTGCAGAGCGCAACCCTGCGGAGTAACCGATGCCGGAACTCGGTCATGTCGTCTTTTATGTACGCGACCTGGACCGCTCCCTCGCGTTCTACCAGGACGTCGTCGGCCTGAGCGTCAAAGGGCGCATCTTCAACGGCCGCGCCGTCCTGTTGTCAGGCGGACACACCCACCACGAATTACTCCTCATCCAAGTCGGCGACGCACCCGGCCCGCTCGCCGGTCGCCGCATCGGTCTCTATCACGTCGGCTGGAAAATCGGCGACAGCCTCGATGAACTGCGCGCCGCACGGGATCGATGCGCGCAGACCGGCCACCCCATCGACGGCATGGCCGACCACACCGTCAGCCAGAGCCTGTACCTCAGAGATCCCGACGGTAATGAAGTCGAACTGTTCGTCGACAACCCCGCCTTCGATTGGCACACGGATGACAGTTGGATGGAAGCACCGGTGAAGCCGCTGGACCTGGATTAAGCTTCACGATAATGCGCCTATATGGCCGCCCCGCTCCAAGCCAGATGCTCCGACATATCTGGCTTAAAGTCAGGAAGACCGAGATAGCGGGCTTTGGCGTCAGAGAGGTACATAGGCTGTTTCCGGCGATAAGCAGAAGTCGTGCATCGCGAATATTAGAACTATCTAAAGGACTGCCACCGACCCGTTGCAGTCATTTGTCTCCTCGACAATTCAACGGCAGGTATTCGAGTTGAGCAGCCATCTAACGCGGAGGCTGACAGACCGCACGTCGGCCGGAGCCGTCACTCGGCTTGACCTGATTGCCGGCGTTTACCAGTGTCCGTTTCTCTCGAAACGGGAAAATACTACTGATCCTGTCCGCCTGAAGTGTTACCCATACCGGATAACTGATAGACAAATCGAGAAGATTGCCTATTGTTGAGCGTGTTGGTCGGGAACTTTGGAGAAGGAGGGTCCTTTGCACTGTCCAATATGACTTCGCCCGCCGGGTTTAATGGCGGTGAACAACAACTGCTAAGGAGGTGTGGACATCATGGATACCCAATGGAAGGTAACAGGAACTTACTTTGAGTCGTGCACTTGCGAAGTGGTTTGCCCATGCGTCTTCACAGGCCCGCCCACTGACGGCGAGTGCAATGCCCTGATCGGCTGGCATGTCGATCACGGAAGTTTTGACGGCACCCCGCTGGATGGCTTCAATGCTGCGCTTTTTGCCCACTCGCCGGGGCATATGCTGCAGACAAAATGGCGAGTTGTCCTGTATGTGGATGAACGTGCAGACGCAAAACAACAAGAGGCCTTGACCAAGATCTTCTCCGGGGGTGCTGGCGGCCATCTTGCGGCCCTGAGCCCGCTGATCGGTGAGGTTGTTGGCGTCAAGAGTGCGGGCATTGAGTACCGTTCCGATGGCAAGCAGCGTTCCTTGTCCATCCCAAACGTGGCAGATATGGAAATTGAGGCGCTGGTGGGCCAGGACGGAAAAGATGTCACGTTATCCAACGTGCCGTTCACGGCAGTGCCCGGTTATCCCGCAGTGGTATGCCAATCCAAGCGGCTGAATTACCGTGATCACGGCTTCAATGTTGAGGTTACGAAAAAAAATGGCTTCTACTCCCCATTTAGCTACCAAGCCTGACGGTTAGTATCGAACGCTCATAGAGAACGGGGGGCTGGCGGCCGCTCTGGGACTTATCACCCTGATGGCGTGGTTCTACCTGGTCTATCAGTCCTGGGCCATGGACCACATGGACTTGGTGGACATGGCGATGCCCGGCATGCTGGACTGGGGTGTGCGCGATCTGGCCATAATCTTCAGCATGTGGACCGTCATGATGGTCGGCATGATGGCCCCCTCTGCCAGTCCTATGGTTCTGCTGTTCGCGCGCATCCAGAAAGAACGCCATGGCCACGGCCGACCGATGGTTGCCGGTAGCCTGTTTCTGCTCGGCTATCTCTTGGTCTGGACAGGCTTCAGCCTGGCGGCCACGCTGATCCAGTGGGCCTTGCATAACACCATGTTGATTTCGCCCATGATGGTCGGCACCAACCCGCTGCTTGGCGGTGCGCTATTGGTCGCGGCAGGAATTTATCAGTGGACCCCGGCGAAGGAGGCCTGCCTTATGCGCTGTCGCTCACCGCTCGGATTCCTTCTTACTGAATGGCGTGACGGCGCCAGTGGCGCGCTTGTCATGGGCTTACGGCATGGTCTTTTCTGCACAGGATGTTGCTGGATGTTGATGCTCATCCTGTTTGTCGTCGGCGTGATGAACCTGCTGTGGCTCGCCCTGCTTACGGCCTTTGTGTTGTTGGAAAAAACCCTGCCGCAGGGTCGCTGGATGACTCGTGCCAGCAGCCTGGCGCTGATTACATGGGGTATCTGGATGTGGATAGCGAGGCCCCCCCTGACATGAGTGCCTGCCATCACCTCAGACGCACGCGCAGGTGGACCATTTTTTCGTGTTAACGGCTGTGGGCACGCCAGAAAGAGTACAGAGATGAGCACGAAAACTCTATCTGAACGACTTGGCAGTTACTACGGCATAGCCGCGGTCGTCAACGATCTGTTCCCCGTGTTCGAGAAGATACGCAATTGGCCCGCTTTTGGCAGCATCGAGTTCCATTTAGATATTCTGAAAGCAGACATTTAGACACGCCTACTTCAGGCTTTGTGCTACGGTCAGCAAGGCCGATTAGCCCCAATACGCTATGGGGCCGCTTTCTGAGCGAAGCTGCCAGTCGAATGGCCTGCTCGGCGACCAAACGAACGGCAGGAACTGGCCGAACTCGGCTGTGACTACATTCTGAAATCTTCTTTCGCTGAAAGCCTGCTCTCGGTCGAAAGCAGCCACCAGACCAACTGACATCAAAGGTCCGTAGTCAATGCAGACCGGCCATTCGCTCATCACGTACACAACGCCTGCATCACCTCAGGCAATATTCCCGGCCCCGGGCGTGTAGGAAGCCGCAACAACGGAATTCGCCTGGAGCACATCGCAGGTCACCACGCCCGAGGCGCGCACGATGCCTGCATCGAGGCGTATTTGCGCGGCGGCGATCGTCACTGTGGCGCCGGCGGAGATATGGACGTTACTGTCCGCAGCAATCGTGACCGAGCCATCCGGCGCAACCGCGACACAGTGTTCCAATACCGCTAAGCGCGCGAGCGCTGCATCGAGCTTGCCGCGCAGCAGTTTCACCTGTTTCTCCAACGCAGTCATGCGCGCCGCTGCCGTGGGCTTCGCCCTGGCCGGCGACGCGACGCGTGCTTGTGCTGAGGTTTTGACTGGCATGATGTCCTCCGTGTTCGAGACAGGCCGCAGTTCAATTCGGCATGGGTTGCTTATCGATCAGATTCAGCCAGCCGCGCGCGATGCGATAGATCAGCCAGACAGTGACGGCGGCCAGCATGACAAAACCGATGGGCACGCCCACCAGCGTCAGGATCAGCACCACCGCAACGATCAGCCATAACAAGGCAAACCAGAAGGTGCGGATCTGCCAGCGGTAATGCGATGCCAGCCAGGTGCCGCGCGCATCACCGCGCTTCGCATAGTTCAGGATGACGGCGACGATCGAGGGCAGACTCCCGACAAAGCTGCCGATCACGGTCGGGGCGCCAGTGATCCCCAGCACGATCGCCGTGGCATGCAAGGCATAGACGATGTGCGCGACCGTCAAGGCGGACTGCATGGGCTCGACGGTGCGCAGTTCATTATCGGTGGACACGGTTATCTCCCTGTGTCGCAACGTACGCGGTATGCGCAAAACAATCGGCTCGGGTCACGGGCATGAATGACGCCTCCGCACCTGTGGGAGCGGCCGCTGGCCGCGAGCGACTGTGGCGAAAATATTCGCGGGCAGCGCCCGCTCCTACACTAAGCGACCTCACTGCGCAAACGCGGATTTCAGGAACGTCTGCATACGCGCCCACGAGGCTGCATCCGCCTGCGCGTTGTAGGCCAACGGCATATTGAAGCGTTTGGCGAAATCGTCAGCGTCGGGATTGGTGAAGCTGTGTTTGACGCCGGAATAGTTCACCAGTTCGAGGTAGGCATTGGCGGCGCGCATCTCCTGTTCGAACGCCTGCACCTGTTCTGGCGGTACCATGACATCGTCCGCGCCGTTGAACACCAGCACGCGCGCCTTGACCTGCCCCGCGCGCGCCGGACTCTGCGTGCCGAGCGCGCCATGGAAACTCACGACTCCATCCAGATCCATGCCGGCGCGCGCCATGTGCAACACCATGCCACCGCCGAAGCAATAGCCGATGGCGGCGATGTGCTGTTTATCCACGCTGGGCTGCTGTTCCAGCACCGCGCGCGCCGCTGTGAAGCGACGCTCGGCCTCGGGCAGGTTGTTGGTCACGGCCTGCATGAAGGCCATGGCGTTATCCGGATGATCGGCAACCTTGCCGTCGCCGTACATGTCCAGCGCGAAGGCGGTATAGCCGAGTTGCGCGAGCATCTCGGCGCGTTTGCGCGCATAGGCGTTATGCCCCCACCACTCGTGCACAACCAGCACACCGGGACGCGGCCCGACGATGGCATCGTCATAGGCGAGATAGCCGGTCATGCGCGTGCTGCCTACCGGATATTCGATGACTTGGGTTTTGAGTTCCGCGTGCGCGACGGACGCGATGAGGATCAGTGACAGACCTGCGAGACGATGCGACATGATGTTCTCCCTGAACGGCAAGCTCGACGCTGGTTAGCATGCCAGAGCCTGTTCCGACATGCGAGAGCGGATATTATGCAGGAGATTTAAGGGTGCCTGGAATAACTCGCATCTCGTCATTCCGGCGCATGCCGGACAAAAGCGCTTGCGCATTGAACGCCCACAAGGGCGGCCCGAAGGGCGAGCGAAGGGAGACATCCAGGGCTTTCAAAAAACTGGGCACCGGCATTCGCCGGTGTGACGAATTCTTAAAATCAGGCTGTCAGCGCCCGCGGCGCGATTGCGCCAGGGCCAGATTGGCCTGTTGACAGAAGTGACGGAACGCCATGTAGGAATCCTCGTCCAGGCTGCGTTCGCTCGATTTGCGGTCGGCGTAGAACAATCCGATGGAGCGGCCATTAATCTCCACCGGCATCACAAAGAACTGCGCGTCACCGGTCAGTTCAAGCACCACCGACGTCATCAGCTTGGCGAGGCGTGGATCGGCGCCCGGGCCGCCAAACCACAGCGGCTGCCGCGCCTCCAGTGCATGACTGAAGATGTTCGCCTTGAGCGGCGAGATGTCGAAGAGGAATTTCTCGCGCATGTCGTCCTTGTCCCAACCCAGCGCGTAGCGTGCGCGCAGGCGCGTGCGTTCGGGATTGAGCATGGCGAACAGGGCGCGATCCATGCCGATGCCGCGGGAGATACCTTCCAGGACCATTTCCAATAGCAGATTGATGTCGTGCTGCCCATCCAGCATCCCCGACAATTCACGCAGGATGGTGAGCTGCAACATGGGATCGGGCACGATGAATTTCGGTTTGGCATCGTCGGCCCGCAGCACGGCGCCGGGACGGTGCTCCGACGCTTTGCGTTGTGAATCCGGTAATGGGATGCGTTCGGCCGCGGCACCCGCGCCGAAATACTGCGCCGCCTTCGCAGCCTCGCTGGCATTCTCATGCACCAGTTTAGTGACGTCCTTCAGCGGTAAATACAGGGCTTCGGACATCCGCACCAGGAATTGTTTGACCTCGGGCGAATCCCAGCCTTGCTCGGCCTTGAGTGCCAGCTCATGCGCCATGCGAACACTGCTCACGCGCGGGTTGCTGTCGCCCTTGTTCTCCAGGGTATTCTCCAACAGTGAGCCCAGCTGCCATTTGCGCACCAGACCCAAACTCAATTCATCCAATTCGAATCCCAACACCTCGCGCTCGGCCTGTGCGCGGTTGACGCCGGGGCGCTGCAAGGCTTCATTCAGTTTGGGCGCGGCATCGCTTTTCAAACCCCAAAAGGCGAGATCGCCGATATTGCACAACAAGGTGGCGATGAACACCTCCTCGGGCGAAGTATCGTGGCGTTTAATGGCAAACGAACGCGCCTGCACCGCGGCATGAAACGACCGCGCCATATGTTCCGCGAGCCGTGCCTTCTGTGCGCCTTGGCCCATCGCGTCGATAATGGCGATGGACAGACACAAGCTGCGCACGGT